>CAJLWS010000299.1 GCA_905210385.1 uncultured Eubacteriales bacterium
GGGCGGGCAGGTCACAGGACCTGCCCGCCCGGTTTGCCGCTGGGAGGAAGCTCAGGACACCGATTTCAGGGCGGCCAGGGTTCCGTCCAGGTTCTTTCGATGCCAGTTGATGGACTTGTGGAACAGGCCTGTGCTCATGGCGCCCGTGTTCAGGAAGCTCACCCCAGAGGCCAGGGTGCCGGAGGAGCGGAACTCGCTCAGCTCCTTCTGTTGGGTGGTCAGCCGGATGGTATCGGTGTCCGTGGTAATGGCGATCTGGTAGTTGAGCAGATCCTCCGTCACCTCCACAGAACGGATGCTGGAGTAGGGGATCTCCAGGGCCACCTCTTTCCTCAGCCCCGCGGTGAGGGTGCTGAAGGGCACCAGCACCAGCTCCTCCCTGCACAGCTGGAGCACATAGAACTCCATACTGAAAAAGTCGGCGATCTTCTCACTCAGGTTGCCGGGGGCATACTTCACGATGATGCCCCGGTCCTTCAGGGGCTCAAAGCCCGCCGCCTGGATGATCTCAAACACTTTCTGTTCCGTTGCCATGGTTTCTTCCTCCTACATGAATTTCTGCCGGCCAATTAGCCTGCCCAAAATATAATTCATTTCATTCTATATGTCAAGTATTTCTTACTAAATAGAAGAAAAAACAGTCATGCCTAATGCATGACTGCGATTGGGGTCAGACTGCTATTTCAAGTTCAGGTTCCGCACGATGAGGATGGACACATCCGCGGTGAGCAGCACCACGGTATAGGCCAGCTGGGCGCACTGCATGGCCCGCACCTCATTGTCCAGCGCCCAGCCGCCGCCGTACACATATCCCAGCCAGTTCATGGCCACGAACAGCACGGCAAAGGCGCACAGGGCGGCGATGGAGATCACCTTCCGCCCCCGCTCATCCCGCCCCTCCCGGGAGAAGAAGTAAACGACAAACAGCCCCAGGAGCACGAACCCAAACAGGCTGTGAATCCTGAGCACTGTGAAATTATCAAATAGAGCGATCAGCCACTCCGGCATTATCCTTCCTCCTTAAAGTCAAACAGCTCCTCAATGGTGACGCCGAACACCTGGGCGATGCTGTACGCCAGCAGCATGGAGGGGTTGTAGCGGTTGCGCTCCAGCTGGATGATGGTCTGGCGGGACACTCCCACCAGGTCGGCCAGCTCCTGCTGGGTCATCCGCCGGGTGGCCCGGTAGACATGGATCTTGCTGTCAAAGGTGTATTTGCCCTTTCCCGCCATGGGTCCGCCTCCCCTCGCCGCGTTTCCCTTGGAGTATAACATAGTTCTGACTTTTTGTAAAATAAAAGGGACAGGCCGTGGTGACGATCCGTCCCTCTGGAGATGGAGCGTTCAGGGCCGGGCCGCCGGGGAAGCCCCGTCCAGCCCCCGGACCGGCCGGCAGGGGTTGCCCACCGCCAGGGTGTGGGGGGGAATGTCCCGGGTGACCACGCTGCCCGGCCCGATGACGCAGCCCTCACCGATGGCCACCCCGGGCAGCACGATGGCCCCGCCCCCCAGCCAGCAGCCGCTGCCGATGCGGATGGGCAGGGCATAGGTGCGGCAGAAGTACTCCCCGCTGTCCGGGGACCAGTCCGGGGTGAGCCGCTCCCCCAGCTCCACCGGGTGGGCGGCGGTGTACAGCTGCACGTTGGAGGCGATGAGCACGTTGTCTCCGATGTCGATCCGGTTGCAGTCCACAAAGGTGCAGTTCATGTTCACCGACACGTTGCTGCCCAGGTGGATGTTGCACCCGTAGTCGCACAGGAAGGGCTGGGCCACCGACACATTGCTGCCCATGGAGCCCACCAGCTGCCGGAGCAGGGCGGTTTTCTCTCCCTTCTGCTCATAGGCCAGGGCGTTGTACTCCCGCAGCAGGGCCCTGGCCCGCCCCTTCCGGGCCAGGAACACCGGGTCGTGGCAGTTGTACCACTGCCCGGCCATGCACTTCTCCAGCTCCGTCATGTCATCGCCTCCCGGTTAGAGTCCTCTGGCTGGATAATAGCACACCTTTCCCGCCCCGTCTACCGCCGGGAGGAAATTTTTCCCGCTCCCGGCAAACCCCCTTGACATTTCCGGTGGATGGCCTATAATAATAGAACAAATGTTCTATAAGGAGGAGGCGCCATGGACGTGATGGACAAGCTGACCATTCTCGCCGACGCGGCCAAGTACGACGCGGCCTGCACCTCCAGCGGCCTGGACCGGGCGGGCGGCAGGGGGCGGATGGGGTCGGCCACCC
>CAJLWS010000300.1 GCA_905210385.1 uncultured Eubacteriales bacterium
CTCCGGGGGACACAGAAAAGGCCCGCCGGGCCGCCGATGCGAAAGGTAGTATGGCGGCTCATGGGCTCGTCCCGGCGCAGCTCCAGGCCGGGCACCTCCCGGCACAGACGGTCATAGATTTGATCCAGTTTCGTCATCTCGTCCCTCCTGGAAAGGAATCCCTGCTGCCGCCCCGGCCTGTGCAGAGTTTGTGGATATTATATCATCCCCGGGACTTTTCAGCAATGAAATGCCCGGCTTTATTTTTGTTACTCTTCGATAAATTCTATCGTTTCACTCAGATTTCCTTGCATTGATTGTATGTATCTGTTAATCTATCTGTGAGAAAGGTTGTGTCCCCGATGGCCCATGATGAATCGTCCGCCTTGCCAATCGTCGCACACTGCTTATCTGGCTGATCTCGCATCAAGGTTCTACAGGATCTCTTTGGGCGCTCTCTCATTGATTCTATGGCACTGCCTTTTCGCCCTATCACAAATCAATGTCTCGAGGTGGTTTTATGATTACCAGACGCGGATTGATCGCCTTCCTTGTCGTCATCGTTTTCGGCTTAATCGGCATGTTCTTTGACGGCAACAACAACTCCTATGCCAGCATGAGTGCAGTCCTGGCCATCGCGGCGGCCACCCAGTTCATTGTCAGCTCCATTGAGGACTCCAAAAATCCCAAGCGGTGATCGGCTATCCCTCGCATGTGCCCCCTGGGCAGGCGTAACACCTGTCCGGTCGATCATTGGCGCCCCGATCCCTATGGCAGGGCCCCGGCGGATGAACCGCCGGGGCCTTTATCCATTCCCAGCCAGGCGGCGGCGCCCGGCTTTTTTGACATTATACCAGAACCGGAGGGAAAAGAGAATAGATTTGAAAAAATTAGGGCGTCCCCAGCCGTCCCCGTCCACAGAAATATATTATTGACAGACAATATTATATGCCATATAATATTGGTGCAAGGAGGTGGTGGTATGGCACTTTCCATGGGAGCACCCCTGCTGGACGGCTGTGTGCTGGCCCTGTTGGAGGAGGAGGATCTCTACGGCTATGCCCTCACCCAGCGGGTCAAGGCGGTGCTGGACATCTCGGAATCCACCCTGTATCCGGTGCTGAGACGATTGCAGAAGGATGGCTGCCTGTCGGTGTATGACCAGCCTTACCAGGGCCGAAACCGTCGGTACTATGCCATCACCCGCAGGGGCCAGGATCGGCTGGAGCAGATCCGAGGGGAATGGCGGCAGCTGCGGAACAACCTGGACCACTTACTGTTGGAGGGGACGGAAGATGAATAGGCAAGAATTTCTCCAGGCACTGGACGCAGCTCTGTCCACCCTAGTCCCAGATCGGGAGCGACAAGAGACCCTACGCTATTACGAGGAATACTTTGAGGAGGCCGGGCCGGAGCGGGAGGCAGAGGTGATCCAAGAGTTGGGCGCCCCAGTGCTGCTGGCCCAAAAGATCGCCCGGGAGGGTGGCTTCTCCAGCGGGGAAGGGACACAGGAACCGTTGAAGCGGTCCAACCGCTTGAAATGGATGCTGGGCATCGCCGGGGCGGTGGTCGTACTGTTGGCAGGGACCTTTGCCACCCTGTCGGCCCTCAACGCCCAGTTTCTGTTCCACTTTGACTTTCTCCCCGGCTTCTCCTCTCCTTCTGCCTCCCAAAGCCAGGCATCTGGCCACGAGCCATCCGCACCGGTGGCGGAGGACTTCATCCGGCTGGACATTGAGATTGGCGTCGGCAACGTGACGGTACGCACCGGGGCTGACTGGGGGCTGACCCTGGAGAGCTCTGGGCAGAATCAAAACGGGGAAGACTATCTACTCCACTACACATTGGAAGAGCATATACTCACCATCTGGAGCACTCCGAGAAGCTTGAATCCCGATGAGGGCAGCGACGTGGAAGGCCAGGTGGTAGTCACTGTCCCCGAGGGGTGGAGCCTGGAGCAGGTGGACATCAAGAACGGAACGGGCTCTATCGAGCTGGATGGCCTAGAGGCTGACAAGATCGCAACCAATCTTGGCATGGGCACGGTGGAAGGCAGTGACCTGACCGCGGGTTCGCTGGCGATGGCCAACGGTATGGGGGACATCACTCTGCAGGGCCCTCTTGCCACCCATACCGAGCTGGAATCCGGAATGGGCAGCGTGGACGTAGACACAGACAGCAGTCTCGCTTCCTGCGCCTATGACTTACAAAGTGGGATGGGCAGTGTCCGCATTGACGGAGCCT
>CAJLWS010000301.1 GCA_905210385.1 uncultured Eubacteriales bacterium
GCCAAGAACATCGTGGCGGCGGGGCTGGCGGAGCGGTGCACCGTCTCCCTGGCCTACGCCATAGGCAAGGCAGATCCGGTGGCGGTGGACGTGGACGCCCATGGGACGGGAGAGTACCCGGACCAGGTGCTGGAGCAGTCGGTGCGGGGGGTGTTCGACCTGACCCCGAACGGGATGATCCGCGCCCTGGGGCTGGACAAGCCCATCTTCGCCCAGTTCTGCCGCTACGGCCACTTCACCCACCCGGACGCCCCCTGGGAGCGGACGGACAAGGGACAGGCCCTGGAGGGCGCCTGCCGGTTTTGGGGAACGGGGGTGTCCAGCCGCTGAGCGCCATCGCCTCTTGTTCCTTCGGCAAGGACAGTCTTGCCACCATTCTGTTGGCGCTGGAGCATGGGGAACCACTGGACGAGGCGGTATACTGTGAGGTGATGTTCGACGAAGGCATCTCGGGAGAGGTCCCGGAGCACCGGGATTTCATCTATGAGACAGCCATTCCGGCTTTGGAGCGCATGGGGGTAAGGGTCCGGGTACTGCGCTCAGAGCAGACCTATGTGGGGCTGTTCACCGGGCAGATCACCCGGGGGCCCAAGAAGGGCCTGCTGCGCTCTTTCCCCATCGCCGGGCGGTGCGCTGTCCAGCGGGACTGTAAACTCAAGCCCATCCGGCAGTTCCAGAGGACGCTGTCCCCGGATACGGTCCAGTATGTCGGCATCGCCAAGGACGAGCCGAAGCGGCTTCAGCGGCTGAGGAAGGGCCAGGTCTCCCTGCTGGAAACATACAACTGCACGGAGCAGGACGCAAAGCGGCTGTGCCGGCAGGCTGGGCTGCTCTCCCCTGTCTACCAGTTCACAGAGCGGGGCGGGTGTTGGTTCTGCCCCAATGCCAAACGCAAGGAACTGCGCCACCTCTATGACCATCATCCGGAGCTGTGGCGGCGAATGCTGGAGCTACAAGCCCTGCCGGGAAAGGTGTCTGAGAAGTTCAATCGGACTGAGCGGTTTTCCGATATCGACGAGCAGTTCCACGGGGAGGACATGCTGGCAGACGCCGCATGAGGCTGAACGGCCACGGGCGCAAAATGTTATCAGTTTGTCCACCTTTGGCAAAGGGTTTCCTGATATGTGTTGTGCCGAAGGAGGGATGCGCGATGAGAGATACCTTAGAGGACCTGTACTACGGCGACCTGCGGCCCAACGAGCGGCAGATTGCGCCGGACTCCCCGCTGAGCCGCGCCCTGGAGCGGGCGGCCCGATATGAGGAGAAGCTGACCACCCTGCTGGAAGGGGATACCCGAAAACTGTTTCTGAACTTCATCAACGCGAGAGATGAGGCCTGCGGCGCCATGGTTCTGGAGAACTTCATCCTGGGCTTCCGGCTGGGCATGCGCCTGGCGGTGGAGGGACTGCTGGACAGCGGGGATAGCAGCATGACAAGGATTCCACCAGAAGGAGATGACAGCACTGAACAAAAAATATGAGATCACCGAACTTACCCACCCTCATTACCCCTGGCTGCATCGAATACGCGCCCTGCGGGACATCGGGCAGGAGGTCAGGGCGGGAGACCTGGGCGGCTTTGTGGAGCACGAGGGAAACCTGTCCGTCGAGCCGGGGGATGACGCCTGGCTTTTTGATGACGCCATCGCCTGCGGGGAGGGATATGTGGACAGGAACTCCATCCTGCGGGAGGAGGCCATTGTGTGCGGACACGCCTATGCCTCCCACGGGACGGTGATGGGCGGCCGCGCCCGGGCGGAGGACGAGGCCTATCTGCGCGGGGCCGTCCTGACCGGCCACGCCAGGGCGTCCGGCTTTGCCATGATTCTGTCCTCCCAGGATACGGGGAAGGCTCCCACCCTGTCCGGCCAGGCCGCCGTATACGGCCAGGTGTCCGGGGATGTGCGGCTGACGGGGACAGCCCTGGTGGCAAGCGGTGAGAAGCTGTGCAACGACACGAAGGATGCCCTGGTGCTTGACGGCCAAACCCGCTCGGTCTTCCGGGAGGCGGCCAGGGATGAGCTGTCGCCCCGGGGGAGCTTGCGGGAAACGATATCAAAAAAGAAGGAGAGGGATGCCCATGCGCGTTAGCTCCAAATGGGAAATCATCCAGGGCGACGCGCTGAAGGTGCTGGAGGGGTTCCCCTCCGGCACCTTTGACGCCGTCATCACCGACCCGCCCTACGCATCCGGCGGGCGCACCCAGGCGGAAAAGAACCG
>CAJLWS010000302.1 GCA_905210385.1 uncultured Eubacteriales bacterium
GGCAAGCGGCAGATCACATCCGTAACGCTCCTTCGCCGCAAACGGCTGTGACCGGTACAGGCCCCCCACAAAGGAGAAACCATGAAGGCTGCCGTGACCGTAAAAGAGAATTATGTGTTCCGGCGCATTTACCGAAAGGGAAAGTCCAGCGTCCAACCCTGTCTTGTGGTCTATTGCCAGAAGAACAAGCAGGGCCGCACCCGTCTGGGCGTCACCGTCAGCACCAAGCTGGGCAAGGCCGTGGTGCGCAACCGCATCCGCCGCCAACTGCGTGAAATGTACCGCCTGCACCTTCCTCAGATGAAGAAGGGCTATGACGTGATCCTGGTGGGCCGCGTCAAGGCTGTCCATACCCCCTACGCCAGAATGGACAGGCAGTATGCCCGTGCCCTGGAGGCGCTGGGTCTGGTGGAGACGGAGGCATGAAGCGTGCGCTTCTGAAGGCCATCCGTTTTTATCAGACGGCTGTCTCCCCCCTGTTTCCGCCCCGGTGCCGCTTTATCCCCACCTGCTCCCAGTACGCGCTGGAGGCGGTGGAAAAGTACGGTGCGTGGAAGGGCGGCTGGCTGGCGTTCCGCCGTTTTCTCCGGTGCCATCCGTTCCACAAGGGCGGGTGGTACGACCCCGTGCCATAAACCGAACCGTTTGAGGTGTTTTCCCACGATTTTCCACATCCGCAACAAAAGTAAACGACCTACGGAGGAAAAACAATGTTTGCACAAATCGGATATTATATCTGTGTGCCTTTCGCATGGCTGACGAGAATGTTCTACAGCCTGACCGGCTCCTACGGCGTGGCGCTGATCCTCTTCACCCTGGTGGTGAAGCTGGTGATCCTGCCCTTCCAGATGAAGAGCAAGAAGAGCATGCTGCGTATGAACCGGATGCAGGGTAAGATCAAGGATATCCAGACCCGCTTCGCCAACAACAAGGAGCGGCAGCAGCAGGAGATGGCCGACCTGTACGCCAAGGAGGGCGTCAACCCTATGTCCGGCTGCCTGTGGTCCTTCCTGCCTTTCCCCATCCTGATCGCCCTGTACTACATCATCCGTACCCCCCTGCGGTTCTTCATGAACCTGTCCAACGACGTGATCACCGAGATCACCACCCTGGCCACCTCTCTGGGCTATACCGCGCCTGCCAGCAACAACGCCTATGAGCAGATCTATCTGACCGACTTCATCCATGAGCACTGGGCCGACTTTGCTGGCAAGTTCGACGGTCTGATCGACCTGGACTACAACTTCCTGGGCGTGGATCTGGCCAGCCAGCCCTCTCAGGTCATGAGCCAGTTC
Organism: uncultured Eubacteriales bacterium; assembly: GCA_905210385.1. Lineage (GTDB taxonomy): Bacteria > Bacillota > Clostridia > Oscillospirales > Oscillospiraceae > Enterenecus. The sequence continues at coordinate 1,296 of CAJLWS010000302.1, forward strand.
CCCGGCGGCGGCTGGCCGGTGTGGGGCCTGCTGATCATGCCCTTCATCGCCGCTGCACTGCAGCTGCTGATGAGCATGGTGTCCATGAAGGCCAGCTCCAACACCATGAACAGCCAGAGCAAGATGATGATGTACCTGTTTCCCCTGATGACGGTGTGGATGGGCTTCATGTTCCCTGCCGCTCTGTGCGTGTACTGGATCGCCAACGCCGCTTTCTCCGCCATTCAGGAGCTGATCCTCAACAAGTACTTCGGCAAGAAGCTGGAGGAGGAGGAGACCGAGAAGGAGCGGGAGAAGCGGGAAAAGCGCGCTGCCAAGATGCAGGCCGCCCGCGAGAACTATAACCGCCAGCTGGAGCAGGTCAACACCGCCAAAAAGCCCCAGCAGGGCAGCAAGAAGAAGCAGCCCAAGGAGGAACCCAAGGATAAGCGCGCCTCCACCACCGAGGCAGGCCGTGTGGGCAACCGTCCCTACGCCCGCGGACGCGCGTACAGCGAAAAGCATTACGACGAATAAGGAGTTTTGTCTATGAGTTATATCGATGTAACAGGCAAGACCGAGGAAGAGGCCATCCAGAACGCCCTTGCCCAGCTGGGCATGGATCGTGACGATGTGTCCGTGGAGATCCTGGAGCGGGCCAAGAGCGGCTTTCTGGGCATGGGCGCCAAGCCCGCCCGCGTCCGCGTGACCTATGGCCCCGACGAGGCTCCCATGGAGGAGGTCGCCGTACCCGTCAAGCCTGCTGTCGTTGAAAAGCCCGAGAAAAAGGAAGAACCCCAGCCCAAACCGCAGCAGCCAAAACAGCCCCGTCCCCAGCAGTCCAGACCCCAGCAGCCCAAGCAGGCCAAGCCTCAGCCCAAGCGTGAGGAGAAGGCCGCCCCTGTGGAAAAGCCTGCCGCTCCCGCCG
>CAJLWS010000303.1 GCA_905210385.1 uncultured Eubacteriales bacterium
GGTGGGAAGGGTTCCTTCCCGCCGGGCCGCCTTTCTCCTTCCTCCTATCTCCTATCTTCGCTCTTCACTCTACTCTTTGTGGTCCTCCACGATGGCGCCGCTGCGGAAGGCGGCCAGCAGGTCCATCAGGTCCCGGATCTGCTCCTGGAGCTGGCGGCCCACGTCGGTCTCGGCGATCTTCATCCGGTGCTCCATCCGCTCGAAGATCACCGAGGTGGAGGCGATGTCCTGGTTGCCCCGGATGGCGTTGTCCCGGCCGCCGAAGGGCTGATGGGACACCAGGCGCAGGCAGGCGGAGTTGTAGATCAGAGTGTAGCCGGCGATGCCGGTGGTCTTCTGGTAGGCCTTGCAGAATCCCCCGTCGATGACCAGCAGCTTGCCGCCCCCCTTGATGGGGCTCTCCCCCTTCTTGGACTTCACCGGCACGTGGCCGTTGATGATGTGGCAGTGGGGGCCCTCCAGGCCGAACTGCCGCAGCAGATCATCACACACCGCCGGGTCGTTGTAGTAGTGGTAGTAGGCGTTCTTGGGCTCGGTCCAGGTGTCCTCGTCCTTGATCAGCCGCCGCTCGAAGGTGGTCATCCGGTCCCGGCCGAAAATGGGGCTGTTGCGCCCCGCCCAGAGGAACCAGAGGAAATCCATGCCGAACTCCCGCTCCTTGGAGCCGGGCTTGCTGTAGTAGGCCCGGCGGGCGGTGAGGTCGCAGTAGTCCAGAAACTCCTTGCCAGACAGATTCTTGCAGCCGATGGAGAAACTCATCAGCTGGCCGTCTTCCGTCATGGGGATGCAGCCGTGGAAGAGCAGGTTGCCGTTAAACACCCGGTAGATGCTCCCCTTGGAGTAGAGGAAGCGCACGTGGCGCTGGAGCTTCTCGCTGTGGAGGAAGGAGCGGGTGAGCTGGTTGATGAGCTGATCCTCCTCCTGGGTGAGGGCATAGGGATCCTTGGGGTCCACGGTGGGGAAGTCGGTGTCCTCCAGGGGGTAGTCCGTCCCGTTGATGTTCACCGTTTTGCGTTCGTAGTCGATCTTGTCCAACAGCAGCCGGTCCTCCATCCCGAAGCCGGGGTTGCGCAGGATCTTCTGCCCCTCCAGCTTGAAGAGGAGGATGGTGATGGCCTTGTGCATCCGGGCCAGCTGGAGCTTGCCCTTCTCGGTGTAGTGGGCCTCCTCCTCGCTGGCGATCTTGACGGCGAACTGCTTCACGTCGCTGTCCCGGTACACCTCGTCAGCAAAGACGGACAGGGGGCGCAGGGAGATGCCGTATCCCGTCTCGATCACGTCCAGGTTGTTGTACCGCAGGGAGTTGGCCAGCACCGTGGCCACCAGGGTGCGGGAGCCGGAGGCCGCCCCCATCCAGAGAATGTCATGGTTGCCCCACTGGATGTCCACGCTGTGATAATCCATCAAGGAATCCAGGATGACGTCGGCGCCGGGGCCCCGGTCGAAAATGTCCCCCACCAGGTGGAGGTGGTCCACCGCCATGCGCTTGATGAGCTCGCACATCTCGATGAGGAAGTTGGATGCCCGGTCGATGTCGATGATGGTGTTGATGATGTTCTCATAGTAGTCCCGCTTGTCGCTGTCCTCATAGTGGGTGTGGAGCATTTCGTCGATGATGTAGGCGTACTCCTGAGGCATGGCCTTGCGCACCTTGGAGCGGGTGTACTTGGAGCTGACCAGCCGGCACACCTCGATGAGCCGGTGGAAGGTGATGCGGTACCACTCCCGCATGTCCTCGGTCTCCCGGGCGATCTCCTCCAGCTTGTCCCTGGGGTAGTAGATCAGGGTGGCCAGCTGGTCCCGGTCCGCCCGGGACACGCTGGAGCCGAACAGGTCGTCGATCTTCTCCCGCACCACGCCGGAGGCGGAGTTCAGGATGTGCTGGAAGGCTTCGTACTCCCCGTGAACATCGGAGATGAAGTGCTCCGTGCCCTTGGGCAGGTTCAGGATGGCCTGTAGGTTGATGATCTCGGTGCTGGCCGCCTGCACGTTGGGATACTGCTTGGCCAGCATTTTCAGGTAGTGCAGGTTTTCCGGGCTAGTGCCCTTTGCCGCTTTCAACTGGAGTTCCCCCTTCGGTTTTGGATTGCTGCCCTTATTATCGCACAGTTTTGTGGAAATAGAAAGGGGGATGGGACGTTTTTCCCGGATTTTTCCGGAACAGGAACACCCCCGGGCGGCGTCGGCC
>CAJLWS010000304.1 GCA_905210385.1 uncultured Eubacteriales bacterium
GGGTGCCTGGGCTTTCCGAAGGCGGTGCAGGGGTTCGACTTCGACTACGGCACCTGCTTCTCCACCTACGCAGTGCCCAAGATCGCCGGGGAGATCCGCCGCTTCCTCCGGGACGACGGAACGGTGAAAGTCAGCCGGGGGCTGAAGGAGCGGTCCGCCGCCCTGCGCCAGACCCGGCAGGAGCTGAGCCAGCGGCTGGGCCGGGAGCCTACCCTGTCTGAGCTGTCCGCCGCCACCGGGCTGGCCCCGGAGGACATCGCCGCGGCGGACACCGCTTCCCTCTCCGTGGCCTCCCTCCAGAGCGAGGCGGGGGAGGACGGCTTCACCCTGGAGTCGGTGCTGGGCTCGGACGGCATGGAGGACGAGGTGGTGGAGCGGCTCACCCTCCGGGGGGCCATCGACGCGCTGCCCGAGCGGGAGCGCAAGGTCATTTTCCTGCGCTTTTACAAAAACCTTACCCAGGATCGGGTCTCCAGGGTGCTGGGGGTGAGCCAGGTACAGGTGTCCCGCATCGAGCGCCGGGCCATCGGCCGGCTGCGGGAGAGCCTGTCGGATGAGGCGGGAAAGATCTGAGGCCGGAGGAGCTGATGCTCCTCCGGCCTCGCGCGCTGCTTCACACGGTCTGCCCCGCCTCCTCCGACAGGGCGGGGGGCGCTCCGCTCCCCGCCTCCTGGGGGGCCGGTTCCCCCTCCAGGGGCAGGGTGACGGCAAAGGTGGTCACCCGGTTGGCGCTCATGGCCTGGATGGCGCCGCCGTGGAGGGAGACGATCTCCCGGGCGATGGCCAGCCCCAGTCCGGCCCCGGCGCTGCCGGTGCCCCTGGCCTCGTCCCCCCGGTAGAACTTCTCGAACACGGCGTCCAGCTTCTCCCGGGGGATGGTGGGCCCCTGGTTGCGGATGGCCGCCACCGCCTGGCCCCCCTGGACCTCGGCGGAGATGACGATCTCCGTGTCCGGGTCGCTGTAGGACGCGGCGTTCTTCAGCAGGTTGTTGAACACCCGGGCCAGCTTGTCCGGGTCGGCCCACACCGTCAGCTCCTCGGGTAGGTCCAGCCGGGCGGTGTTCCCCCGCCGGGCCAGCATGGGGTAGAACTCCTCCGCCAGCTGGGTGAGTAGCAGGCTCAGATCCACCCGCTCCCGGTGGAGGGTGATGCGCCGCAGGTTGTAGCGGGTGATCTCGAAGAACTCGTTGACCAGCCCCTCCAGCCGCTCGGCCTTGCCCAGGGCGATGGCGGTGTACTTCTCCCGCTGGGCCTCCGGCAGGTCCCTGGCCTCGTCCAGCAGGCTCAGGTAGCCGATCACCGAGGTCAGCGGGGTCTTCAGGTCGTGGGCCAGGTAGGTGATCAGGTCGCTCTTGTCCCGCTCCTCCTCCCGCAGTTTCTGCTCCTGGAGGACGGTCTTGGCCTTCAGCTCGGCGATCTGGGCGCCGATGGCCCCGTACTCCTCCCGGAACAGGTCGGAGGCGTCCCGGTCGGAATTGAGGTACTCCTGGAGCATCTCGGCCAAGTCCCCGGTGATTTCCCGTGTCTGTCTGCGCCAGGCGTTTCGGGCCGCGCAATACCCGATCAATACCCAGCTGGCGCACACGGCGATCAGTCCGCCCACCATCAGGGCGACCATCCGCGGCCAATCCGGGCGCAGAAGATTATAGTTCTCCCCGTCCGGCCCCACATATTCCTTGATCGTCATAAACGTTCCATAGAACCAATCCCGGAATGCCGCGTCCAGTGCGTTGCGGTTTCTCCAGGCCACCAGCAGGGCCAGGATCAGCAGCCCCGCCAGCACCAGGGCCACACGCCGGTAGCGCGATTTGTCTCTATTCTTCAATTTTGTACCCACACCCCCATACAGTCTTGATATAGTTCGGCGCTTCCGCGCCCTCCCCCAGCTTCTCCCGGAGGTGGCGGATGTGCACGGTGATGGTGCTGTTGCTCCGGGCGTAGTAGACCTCGTCCCCCCACACCGACTGGAACAGCTCCCGGGCGCTCACCACCTCCCCCTTCCGCTCCAGCAGGGTGCGCAGGATGGCGAACTCCGTGGGGGTGAGGTTCAGCGCCCGGCCCCCCAGGGCGCACTGGTGGGCCCGCACGTCCATCTCCAGCTCCCCGCAGGCCAGCGGCCCGCCGCCCCCCTGGGCCTGGGCGGGGTTGTTCCGCTGGGACCGCCGCAGCTGGGCCT
>CAJLWS010000305.1 GCA_905210385.1 uncultured Eubacteriales bacterium
CCGCTCCGTCCTGGACCAGGAGATCGAGGAGGGTGCCGAGAAGAAGGCCGAGGAGGCCGCCGGCGCCCACAAGGCTGCCTTCGACTTCGTGAAGGAGACCCTGGGGGACAGGATCCACGCCGCCCGGGTGTCCAAGATCCTCAAGTCCGCCCCGGTGTGCATGACCGCCGACGGACCCATGACCCTGGAGATGGAAAAGTACTTCAGCAAGCTGGAGGGGGGCATGCCCATGAAGGCCCAGCGGGTGCTGGAGCTCAACGCCGCCTCCGCCCCCTACGCCGCCCTGAAGGCCGCCCTGGACGGGGGCGACAGGGACAAGGCGGCCAAGTACGTCCAGATCCTGTACCACCAGGCCCTGCTCATCGCCGGGCTGCCCATCGACGACGCCGCCGAGTATACCGACCTTGTCTGTTCCCTGATGGACTAAAATATTTTGTACGACAAAGCCCCGGGCATAGGCTCGGGGCTTTGTTTCCTTTTGAAATTGCGACTCCAGGATCCAAGGTCAAGAATGCTGGGGGTTGGCCGGCAGACGAGGGGCCTGTTACAAAATGTGGGTTTCCGGGCCCAAAGAAAAAAGTTGCTAAGAAGCGCAAAGCAGCGGCTCTTAGCAACTTTTTTGATTTGCTTGATGCAATTTTATTTTGTAACAGATCCGTTTTTGCGTTTAATTTACAGATGCTGTTCCAGCCAGCGGCCCCGGGCCAGGGTGATGAGGAAGAGCGCCGAGCTGAGGAACCACGTCACCGGGTAGGCGGTGAACACCACGGTGATGTCCGGGATGAGCCGGACCATGACGGTGATGTAGCTGATGCGCAGCACGCACCAGACGGCCAGCATCACCCCCATGGGGATGATGGTCCGCCCCGCCCCCCGGAGGATGGCCGCACAGGCGTGGGACAGGGCCAGCAGGAAGTAGAACAGGGACTCCACCCGGGCCTGGCGGATGCCGTAGGCCACCACCTCCGGTGTGTCGCTGAACAGGGCGATGAGGTGGGGGGCTAGGAGGAAGAATAGGATGCCGATGACCTCTGCCAGACACACCGTGAGGCCTACTCCCAGCTTAGCTCCTTGGCGTACCCGGGCGTATTTCCGGGCCCCCAGGTTTTGGCTGACGAAGGTGGTCATAGCCATGGTCAGGCAGGTGATAGGCAGAAAGACGAAGCCCTCGATCTTGGCATAGCTGCCGCAGCCGGCCATAGCATTGTCCCCGAAGGCGTTGATGTTGGACTGGACCACCAGGTTGGCGATGGCGATGACGCTGTTCTGTACTCCGCTGGGCAGACCCAGGTGGAGCACCTGCTTCATTACGGCCCAATCCGGGCGCAGCCGCTTCGGGGAGACCGTCACCACGAACCTGCCGCTCATCAGGTGGGCAAAGCCCAGGATGGCGCTCACCGCCTGGCCGATGGAGGTTGCGAAGGCGGCCCCGGCGACCCCCCAGTCAAAGACGGCCACGAACAGCAGGTCCAGCACCACGTTGAGGCCGGCGGCCACCATTAGGTAATACAGGGGATGGCGGCTGTCTCCCAGGGCCTGGAAGATGCCATTGGCGGTGTTGTACAGCACCAGGGCCAGCAGGCCGCAGCAGTACACCCGGAAATAGGCGATGGAGTTGGGCATAACGTTCTCCGGCGTGCCCATCCACCGCAGGATGGTGGGTGTGAAGAGTACGCCCAGAATGGACAGGACCACCCCGGCAATGAGGGCGAAGACGATGGTGGTATGGATGGCAGCGTCCATCTTGTTCTTCTCCCGGGCGCCGTAGTGTCGGGAGATGAGAACGCTGGCCCCTACGAAGGTGCCCTGGAAAAAGCCAATGATGAGGAAGCACAGGCTGCCTGACGAGCTCACTGCCGCCAGGGCATTGTCCCCACAGAACCAGCCCACTACCAAGGAGTCCACGGTGTTGTACATCTGCTGGAACAGATTGCCCAGAAACAGGGGGAAGGCGAAGCGAATGAGGATTTTCAGGATGTTGCCCTCAGTCATGAGGGTGCGTTGCTCTTGGGACGGGATGCTCTGGTCTGCCATAGTGATGCTGAGGCCTCCGTTTTTTTCTTTCTCTTTTTCTCGTCCGCCCTGGCGGGCGGGGGCAGGTTTCGGCCTGACAGCCGAGTTCCTTTTTGTGTGGACAAAAAGGAACCAAAAAGCCACTTAGGGGCGCAAA
>CAJLWS010000306.1 GCA_905210385.1 uncultured Eubacteriales bacterium
CATTGCATTTTTGAAATTCATTGGTTTCCTCCGTGATAAAAATCAACCCGCGGGACTGGGGAAAGCCCCGCGGATCGGGTCATGTTACTTTCTGCACTCCGGCAGGCTGGCGGCGGCCATGGACTGACCCACCCGGCGGAACTTCTCGTCGGGCAGCTCCGCCTTCATGGCGGCGGCCGCCTGAGGGTACTCCTCCGCCAGCACCCGGTTGCAGGTGTCCAGAATGATGTCGCCCCCCTTGCCGCTCATCACCCGGCCCAGAAGGAGCACGTGGCGGCAGCCGTACAGGTCGTGGTAGTAGGCCAGGGTGTGGCCCAGATAGACACCGATGGAGCGGTAGACGGCGGCGGCCCGGTCGTCCCCCGCCTCCATGAGCTGCTGCACCACCTTGAGCTTCTCCGCCGGGGACAGGGCCTCGTCCAGCTGGATGCCCGCCCGAGGGGCCAGCTTGATGACAGCGTCCTGGGAGAAGTATTTCACGCCGCAGCCGATATCGCCCGACCACTCATCCCGCATGGCGTCCCCGTTCACATCCACGGGCATAAAGGCCAGCTCGTTGAGCCAGCCGGTGATGTTGCCCTTCTCGTCCACGTAGCCCACCGCCTCGCTGGTGCCCATGGCAATGCCCAGCACGCTGTTGTCCTCCAGACTCATGGCCCCGGCCAGGGCGGATACGTCGCCATCGTTGCACACGGCGTAGGGGACGTCTCCGAAGGTGTCGGTGATGGCCCGGATAAAGATATCCTTCACCTTGGCGTCAAACTCGTCTTTCGGCACCTTCAGGAACAGGGAGGCCACCATGGTGCGGTCGTTGATATACACCCCGGCAGAGCTCACCCCCACCGCGTCCACCCGGGGCATATGCTCGGCGGCAGCCTTCAGGGCAGACACGATGCCGTCATAGTGGTACTGGGGGTCGGCGGTGACCTTGGGAAACCACACCACCTCCTCGGAGAACACCGTCTCCCCATCCACCACGGCGGACACCTTCCGGTCGGATCCGCCGGCGTCAAAGCCGATGCGGCAGCCGTCCATGTGCCGGCCGATGGCCTGGGACACGTCATGCTCGGCGGGCACCTGATCGCAGAGCACCACCTCAAAGGGCCGCTCGTACACCCCGGCCATGAAGTCGGCGTCAAAGGCCCGGGCCCCGGTAAGGGAATAGGTCTGCTGGAGATACTTCCCGATGGCTTCATCTCCGGCCACATAGACCTTCCAGCCACCCTTCATCCACAGCAGGGACTTGACCAGCCGGTCCATATAGTAGCAGTCTGCCTCAAACCACTCGGGGGTCCCATGGATGCGGGTGTTGCACACCGCCACCTGTCCCCGGTCCCGCTCCACGGCGACGGACATCGGCTTTTGGGCAGTCCTCAAAAACGCCTGGTTGAACCGGAGCACCGGGAAAAATTCGGGATCCAGCTCCGGAATATGCTTCAGGGAAGCCTCAACGCCCAGCTTATTCATCACGCAATCCTCCTCATATCATCTGTTTCCGGATTTTCACAGCCATTGTACCACACCTTGCCCAAACTGTCACCAGCTTTCTCCCGCATTTTTCGTCCATTCCACTGTGCTGCGTTAAATTGAAAAAGAGCCGGAATCATGGTACAGTAGTAGACAGGATTCGATCTGTGAGAAGGAGTGGTTATCATGTCTTTGGACCGCGCGAAGGCCCATCTGGCTCAGTTTGGACTGGAGGATCGGATCCAGCTCTTCGATGTCTCCAGTGCCACGGTGGAGCTGGCCGCCCAGGCAGTGGGCTGTCAGCCCGCCCATATCGCGAAAACCCTGTCTTTCCTGTTGCCGGAGGGGCCGGTGCTCATTCTGGCCGCTGGGGACGCCCGCATCGACAACAGCAAGTACAAGGCCCGTTTCCACACCAAGGCCAAAATGATCCCCCACGACCAGGTGGAGGCTCTCATCGGCCACGGGGTGGGGGGGGTGTGCCCCTTTGGCGTCAACGGCGGCGTCCCGGTCTGGCTGGATGAGAGCCTGAAGCGGTTCGACATCGTCTACCCCGCCGCAGGAACGTCCAATTCCGCGGTGAAGCTCACTCTGGATGAGCTGGAGCGGGCCTCCCTGGCCCAGGGCTGGGTGGACGTGTGCAAGGATTGGGCATAACGTTCCCCCGCTATCCGGGCGCGAAAGAGGGGCGGGCGGCTGGC
>CAJLWS010000307.1 GCA_905210385.1 uncultured Eubacteriales bacterium
ACAACTTCTGGGAGCACGGCTCCGGCCCCTGCGGCCCCTGCTCCGAGATCTACTACGACCGGGGCCCTGAGTGGGGCTGCGGCAAGCCCGGGTGCACCGTGGGGTGCGACTGCGACCGGTATATCGAGGTGTGGAACATCGTCTTCTCCCAGTTTGACAACGACGGAGAGGGCCACTACACCGAGCTGAAGCAGAAGAACATTGACACCGGTATGGGCCTGGAGCGGCTGGCCTGCGTGTGCCAGAATGTGCCCTCCCTGTTCGATGTGGACACTGTCATGAACATTACCAACAAGGTCAGTGAGATCACCGGGGCCCGTTACGGCCAGAGCCACGAGAAGGACGTATCCCTCCGGGTCATCACCGACCACATCCGCTCCGCCACCTTCATGATCTGCGACGGAGTACTGCCCTCCAACGAGGGCCGGGGCTACGTGCTCCGCCGCCTGCTGCGCCGGGCCGCCCGCCACGGCAAGCTCTTAGGCGTCAACGAGCCCTTCCTCTACCAGGTGTGCGACACCGTCATCCACGAGAACGAGGGCCACTACCCCGAACTGCGGGAGCGCCAGGACTATATCACCAAGGTCATCCGGGTGGAGGAGGAGAACTTCGCCAAGACCATCGACGGCGGCCTGAAGATCTTCCAGGACATGCTCTCCGGCCACCAGGCCAAGGGGGAGCAGGTGTTCTCCGGCGCGGACGCCTTCAAGCTGTACGACACCTACGGCTTCCCCGTGGACCTGACGGTGGAGATGGTGGCCGAGCAGGGGATGACCCTGGACGAGGACGGCTTCCACGCCCTCATGGAGGAGCAGCGCCAGCGGGCTAGGCGCGCCCGGGAGGCCCTGGGCGACCTGGGCTGGGCCGGAGTGGAGTTCGGCAAGGACGTGCCCGAGACCGAGTTTGTGGGCTACACCGAGAACACCATCACCGGCGCCCGCGTGGTGGCCCTGGTGGTGGAGAACGAGCAGGCCGAGGAGCTCATGCCCGGGGTGGAGGGTATCGTTGTGCTGGACAAGACCCCCTTTTACGCCGAGATGGGCGGCCAGGTGGCCGACCACGGCACCATTGCCAGGAGCGGGGAGGACGGCTGCCTGTTTGCCGTCACCGACGTGCAGAAGAACAAGGGCGGCAAGTATATGCACTATGGCAAGGTGACCGAGGGCGTCCTCAAGCTGGGGGACACTGTCACCGCCGCCATTGACCAGCCCCGGCGGAAGGCGGTCATGCGGGCCCATTCCGCCACCCACCTGCTGGATAAGGCCCTGCGCACCGTGCTGGGCGACCACGTCCACCAGGCGGGCTCCCTGGTGGAGGCCGACCGGCTGCGCTTCGACTTCACCCACTTTTCCGCCATGACCGCCCAGGAGCTGGCGGAGGTCAGCCGCATCGTCAACGAGGCGGTGCTGGAGGGCTATGACATCCAGACCAAGGTGATGGGGCTGGAGGAGGCCAAGCAGACCGGGGCCATCGCCCTGTTCGGCGAGAAGTACGGCGATACCGTCCGGGTGGTGGACATGGGGGATGGCTACTCCGTGGAGTTCTGCGGCGGCACCCATCTGGACAACACCGCCAAGGTGGGCGTCTTCCACATCCAGAGCGAGTTCTCCGTGGCCTCTGGCGTGCGCCGCATCGAGGCCACCACCGGCAAGGCGTCCCTGGAGGTGATGAACCGGAACCAGGAGCTGATCTTCCAGGCCGCCGCCGCCCTGAAGGCCAAGCCCGGCGAGCTGCGGGACAAAGCGGAGGCCGTGATGAACGACGTCAGGCAGCTGCACCAGGCGGTGGAGCGGTTCAAGGCCCGGGAGGCGGTCAGCCAGGCCGAGCGGTTCCTCTTCGCCGCCCCCGACGTGGGCGGGCTGAAGGTGCTCACCGCCACGGTGCCCGAGGCGGACGGAGACCGGCTGCGCAAGATGGGCGACTTCCTCCGGGACAAGGACTCCACCGTGGCGGCGGTGCTGGCCGCGGTGAACGACGGGAAGATCACCTTTCTGGCCGCCTGCGGCAAGGACGCGGTGGCCCGCGGGGTCAAGGCCGGGGACATCATCAAGGCCATCGCCCCCATCTGCGGCGGCAAAGGGGGCGGCAAGCCCGACTCCGCCATGGGCGGCGGCTCCCAGCTGTACAAGCTGGACGATGCGCTGGCCGCGGGGGGTAA
>CAJLWS010000308.1 GCA_905210385.1 uncultured Eubacteriales bacterium
GGTGGGGTCCTCCGCCGGCTTTTTCCCGCCGCAGGCGGTGAGGGTGAGGGCCAGGGCTGCGCCCAGCAGCAAGGCAAGGGTTCTTCTCTTCATGTTCATTTCCTCTTTCCTTTTCAGTGTGGTTCGCCCCAGCCGGGGCGGCGGCCATGGACCGCAAATGTCTTTTTCTTTCCCCCGCAGGGGGAAAGAAAAAGACCATGAACCGCAGATGCGATCATGGTCAACAAACAGCCACATGAGAAAAGAGGCCTGTTTCCACCATGATAGCGCTTCACACGGATGTGTGACAGTCCGCCGGGTATTCCCCTGCGGCCCAGGCAACGCCCAGCCGGACCAGCTGCGCGCCCTTCGGCGGTACGGCCTTTCGCCGGAGGCAGTCGTCCATGCCCTCCGGGTACTCATCGGTACCGCGCCTCTATCATTGGTTCAATTTGGGGGTATTATAGCCCCCGCAGGCTGCCCTGTCAACAGGGAAATGGGAATTTTGGCGGTTTTCCTCAAAAAAGTGTCCGGCGATTCCTGTGCGGAGCCGGCTTTCCACGTGGGAAACGGACGGAAATCCTGCAAAAAACAGAAGGTTTGAAAGACTTCTTGAAAAAAGCGCAGTCCCTCTTGCAAAGTGAGGCGGGTTGCAGTATACTCATGGCGCCCAGAGAAAAAGACCGGGGCCGCCGGGAGAGGACCCGGTGAATCGTGCGGAGAGGAGCGCCCCGGGGGACGGGCGGGGCGGCGAGAGAGATGAAACGTCTGACGGATCGGAAGACCTGGCTGGAGTATCTCTGGATTACCCTGGGTTCAGCTCTGGTGGCCGGGGGCATCTACTTCTTCAAGTTTCCAAACAACTTCAGCTTTGGAGGGGTGTCCGGCCTGTGCATCGTGTTGGCCCAGGTGCTCCCTTTTACGGCAGGGCAGCTGAACCTGGTGCTCAACCTGGCCCTGCTGGTGGTGGGCTGGGTTGCCCTGGGCAGGCGATTTGCCATCAAGACCGCCTACGCCACCGTGGTGGTGTCCGTCCTCACCGAGCGGCTGGAGGTATGGTGCCCGCTGAGCGCCCCCCTCACGGACCAGCCATTGCTGGAGTTGATCTTCGCCATCCTGCTGCCTGCCGCCGGGACGGCCATCCTGTTTCAACATGAGTCCAGCAGCGGAGGCACGGACATCCTGGCGCTGATCATGAAGGACCGAGCGGGGACAGACATTGGCAAGGGGCTGATCCTCAGCGACGTGGCCATTGTGGTATGCGCTGCCCTGGTGTTCGATGTGAAGACGGTGCTCTTCTCCACCCTGGGTCTGCTGGCCAAATCCCTGGTGGTGGATGAGTTCATCAAGAACATGAACCTGAGCAAGTGCTTCATCGTCATTTGCGATGAGGCGGAACCCATCTGCAAATTCATTACGGACACCCTTCACCGAAGCGCCACGGTAACCGAGGGGCAGGGAGCCTTTACGGGGAAGCCCAAGCAGCTGATTTTCACGGTGCTGAAGCCTGCCCAGGCCTACCGACTGCGCACCTTTATCCACAAAGAGCAGCCCCACGCTTTCATGATGATCTCCACCAGCAGTGAGATCGTGGGTAAGGGATTTATGAGACAATGAGACGAAAGATGAGAAAGAACCGTGCGGAAGCTGGATCGGGAAGGGATCCGGCTTCCGCACGGTTGCGCTTTTCTGGACTGGCAACAGGGAGGAAAATATAAAATGAGGCAGGGCCGATGGGATGCTTTATTCACAATTTCCTCTTTTTTCTGCTGCGGCGATGTGGTATACTACGAAATAATTGGGTCAATGGACCTATCGCGGTTTCTACTGCCGCCGAGCGGAGGCAAAAGCTCCGGCCACAGGCGCAAGAAAAGATATAGTGAAGAAAGGACACAGAAGCTATGGGTCTGTTTTCAAAAGTATTCGGCTCCCGTTCCCAGCGGGAGGTCAAGGCGCTCACGCCTCTGGTAGATAAAATTGAGGCGCTGGGAGACGGGATGAAAGCCCTCAGCGATCATGAACTGCGGGCCAAGACCGACGAGTTTAAGGAGCGTCTGGCCAAGGGCGAGACGCTGGACGACATCCTCCCCGAGGCCTTCGCTGTCTGCCGGGAGGCGGACGAGCGGGTACTGGGTATGCGCCCCTACCGGGTGCAGCTCATCGGCGGTATCATTCT
>CAJLWS010000309.1 GCA_905210385.1 uncultured Eubacteriales bacterium
TGTCGGCGTCCATCTGCCTGGTGCTGGCCCTGGCGGGCTGGGGGGGATACTGGCTGTACTTCACCCCCACGGCGGCCATCAGCATCGACGTCAATCCCTCGCTGGAGCTGGGTATCAACCGGTTTGACCGGGTAGTGTCGGTGGAGGGATACAACGAGGATGGTCAGGCTCTGGCCGCCCAGCTGTCCGTCACCCACCTGAACTACGAGCAGGCGGTGGAGCAGATTCTGGACACCCAGGAGATCGCGGCGCTGCTGGCGCAGGACGAGGTGCTCGCCATCACGGTGACCGGCTCCAATGAGGGTCAGTGCGGAAGAATCCTGTCCTGTGTGGAGGCGGAGACGGCACGAAGCCCCAACATCCACTGCCAAAGCGCCCGGCAGGAAGAGGTGGAGGCGGCCCATGACCTTGGGCTCTCCTACGGAAAATACCGGGCCTATCTGGAGCTGCTGGCGCTGGATCCCACCGTTACCCCGGAGGAAATTCAGGGGATGACTATGCGGGAGATCCGGGAGATGATTCAGGCGCTGTCCAGCGGTCAGCAGCCGTCCCAGAGCGGCGGCCAGGACCAGAACCAGGGCCAGGGCAACGGCAATGGTCAGGGCAATGGCAACGGCAACGGCCAGGGCGGCGGACACGGTTTCGGTCCCGGCTGGGGAGGCAGGGAATGAGAAAAGGAAAAAGGATGCGCCCCGGGTAAACCTGGGGCGCATCCTTTCTTCTTTTTTGCAGATTCAACCGGCAAAGTACCGGGCGATCTCCCCCATGCGGGCGACCTGGTCCACATGGAAGGGGCAGCGGCGGTTACAGTGGCCGCAGGCGACACAGGCGTCGGCGTGGACGGCCAACCCCCGGTAGTGGTCGGCGGCCAGGCCGTCTCCGGCCAGGGCCAGGTCATAATACTTGTTGATCAGCCCGATGTCCAGCCCGGCGGGGCAGGGCTGGCAGTGGTTGCAGTATACGCAGGTGCCCTCCATGTCCTTGGGGGTCAGGCTGCCGATGAGGGAGTAATCCCGCTCCTCCTCAGAGGCGTCCAGATAGCGCAGGATCCGGCGCAGATCGCCGACGCTCCGCACGCCGGGCAGCACGGTGAGCACGCCGGGTTTGTCCAGGGCGTACTGAATGCACTGGCACTCCGTCAGCGCCACCCCAAAGGGGGAGGTCTTGGCGTCCAGCAGCTGGCCGCCGGAGAAGGGCTTCATCACCGAGATGCCGATCCCCTCCGCCTCGCAGCGGCGGTAGAGGGCCATGCGCTCGGCGCCGCTGCCGTTGGCGAACTCCCCATGATGGTAGTCGTAGGCGGGGTTGATGCTGAACATGAGCATATCCACCAGGCCGGAGTCCAGCACCTGCTCCGCCGTGGCGGGAGTGTGAGAGGACAGGCCGATGTGCCGGACGACTCCCTGGTCCCGGAGGGAGAGCAGGCAGTCCAGCGCCCCGTTTTTCTGGTACTGGACCCAGTCATCCGCCTCGTCCAGGCAGTGGATGAAACCGTAGTCGATGTAGTCGGTGCCCAGAGCCTTCAGCTGCCAGTCCACGCTGCGGCGGATGGCATCCGGATCGGTGGTCCAACCGTAGCTCTTCCCGTCCCCATACACCGCGCCGAAGTGGATCTGGTAGAGCACCTGACTGCGGACGTCGGCCAGGGCCTGACGAAACAGGGGGAAGGTGTCCGACTCGGCGGTGGCCAGGTCGAAGTAGTTGACCCCGTGGTCAAAGGCCTGCCGGAGGGTGTCGATGCCCTCCTGAATGCCCGCGCCAGGGATGGCGCTGGTCCCCAGTCCGATGATGCTGATACTGTCGCCGGTGCGGCGGTTGACGCGATATTCCATGTGCAATCTCCTCCTAGGTTTTCCTTGAAGTGGATACGGAACGCAGATGACTTACTAAGAACTGAAAGAATGCCTCTGTGACCTTTGAGCGCACCTGGTACTTGGGCCAGACCAGGCTCATACCGCACTCCAGGGTGGGGGACAGGGGACGGAAACATACCCCGCTGTCCTCACCGGTGTTGATCAGGTGGTTCAGGGTGAGGGCGCAGCCAACCCCGGCCTCCACCATAAGGGCGGCATTATATACCAAGTTGTAGGTGGCCACCACCAAGGACGGCTGGACCGTCAAGACCAAGGACGGCGGCCTGGCAGCGCACTTTG
>CAJLWS010000310.1 GCA_905210385.1 uncultured Eubacteriales bacterium
TCGCTGCTGGATGGGATCGGTCAGGCTGCCGCGTCGTAGCTGGAGGGGAAACGCTCCCGATGGTAAGGAACCTGGTGTTCCACATAGTCCTGATATGCGGACAGGGAGGCCTGGGTATAGGCCACGCGGCCGTAGAGCTCTGAGAGCAGCAAGCTGCCGTCAGGCTGGCCGTAGGCCATCAGGATATAGGTGCCGCCGATCTCCGGCAGCCCGGAATCCTGAACCCGGTCAGAGGCATACAGGGACAGGGTGCCGTCCGGCAGGATCCCCCCATGCTTTCGGCACTGGATCTCCTCCACCAGCGCGCCCTTGAGGTTCTGCCGCACCTGGACGCGGTAGGTGCTGGTGCCGCCCTCATCCTGGATGGCATAGTCGGCCTCCAGAATTTGCCCCACAAACACGTAATCCACGGCGCCGGCGTATTCGTACAGGTTGGTCTCATCAATGCCCATGGAGACGTGGGTGTAACGGACCTCTCCGTTCCACTCCGGAGCCGTTGGGGTGCAGGCCGGAAGCAGGCTCAGGAGAAGAAAGAGACAGGCGGCTCTCGCTCCAGCGCCTGTGGAGAAAGACCGCCCTCGCCCGGGACGGCGATGGGGGAAACGTCGCTTCGCGGTCATGATGCGGTCATCTCCAGAATGTAGTCCCCGACCTCCTCCAGGCTGGCGGCGTCCTGGATGCTGGGGTAGGCCCAGCGGGCGAAGGTGAGGCCGTCCGCCGTCTCCAGGAAGGCGAACCGCTCCCCGTCGGGCAGCCCGCAATCAGCGATGTCCCTGAGAGCCAGGATGGCGCCGTTCTGCTCCCGCACAGAGGTCTCGTCGTAGACCATGGGCATGAGGATGCCACGGGTACCCACGGCCAGCTGGGAGATGACGCTGGTGTCCTCCACCCAGACGCCCTCTGTGATGGGGCAGGGCAGCAGGACGGTGACAGTGTCCCCCGCCTGGTATGGGCCGCGGTAGGCCGTCTCCACCTGGATCTGGGCCAGGGCCCGGTAGTCCTCGCTGCCGTTGAAGTCCAGCACGATGTTGTCGATCCGGGTGACCGTGCCCAGGAAGATGGCGGTATCAAATTCGGTGAACAGCTCCTCCTCGGTGAGCCAAGCCAGATCGGTGGAGAGGGAAATGGTGGACGAAGGGCTGCCATACCGGACGGTGATGCCGGTGGAGGAGGCGGACAGGGGGAGGGCCGCGCCATGTCCCCGCCAGAACAGCGCCCCCACGACAATGGCCAGGCAGGCGGCCAGCCAGGTGTCGTTGACGCACTCCTCCGCGTCCCGTCCGTCGTCCAGGATGTTCCGGGCGATGGCGGCGCAGTAGCCGCCGTACTTGTCCGCCGTGGCTGGGATGGCCCCTTCGTCCCGGTCCCAGTAGAGCTGGATGATGTCCCGATCCTCCATGCGCTTCACCTCTCTTCCCCGATATACACAACTTCTGAGGGGAAACCTAACAAAAAGAGAAAGAAATTTTTCAGATAGCAAGAAAAAAGGCCGGGCTTCTGCCCGGCCTTTTCAGTGCAAAAGGGATGTCAGACCCGGCCGCCGTCGTTGGCGGTGGCCTCGGGGACGCTGGCGTAGTCCCACTGGTGGTCGGTGGCGGCCATGTAGTCGCTGGTGACGTTGAAGTAGCTCCAGTGCCCTTCGGGGACGCCGGTGTCCCAGGTGGCATCCACGCAGTACCACTCCCCGTCCAGCCGCACCATGTTCCAGGCGTGGTCCTCCCGGCTGTCGAAGGCGGCCCCCACCACGGTGAGGCACTCCACCCCCGCCATGTCCATCAGCAGCTGGAAGGTGGAGGTAAAGCCCAGGCACACCCCCTTGCCCTCCACCAGTGGGTTGTAGGGGGTGAAGGAGTCCCGGGAGACCTGGGCAAAGAGGGAGTAGTGGTCGTAGTCGTACGCTACGTTGGCGGTGAGCCAGGTGTATATCGCCCGCTCCTTTTCATAGCCGCTCATACCGTCGGACAAAACTTCCTCCAATACGGCGGAAGCCCGGTCGTAGATGGCCCGGTCATGCTCGGACAGGCTGGAGGGATCGCCGGACCGCCAGGCGGCCAGGATGGCCGAGGTGTCGTAGACGGTCATATCGTCCACGCCGGGGTCCGTATAGGGCACCCGCCCGGCGTAAACGGCGGGATGGTTGGTGGCGGCGGGGG
>CAJLWS010000311.1 GCA_905210385.1 uncultured Eubacteriales bacterium
CCCCAGGTCAGCCGGTGCAGCAAATAGGCGGAGCGGATCTCGTCCATCATGTTGCGGGCCATCCGGTCCCGGTCCAGCGGCCGGTCCAGGAAATGCTCCAAGGCCAGCACCGCCTGGTGCAGCAGCATGGGCAGGCCGTTGCAAACCCGCAGTCCCCGGGCCCTGGCCTGGGCCAGTAGCTGGGTTTCCGCGGGGTGGTAGATGAGATCAAATACCCCCGCCTCCGAGGGCAGGGTATCCAGGAAGGAAAAATCCGAAAACTGGCCGCATCCAGCCATGCCCAGGTTGGTGCAGTTGACCACCAGCCCGGCCTGGGCGCACAGGCGCTTCAGCGTCTCCGGGGAGAGGTCGGCGGGGACCAGGACATGGCTGGGGTCGGCATCAGCCAGAGCTTGGGCCTTGGCCAAGGTGCGGTTGCACACCCAGATCCGGCGGGCGCCGGAAGCGGCCAGCGTCAGGGCAACCGCCTTGGCCGCGCCCCCCGCCCCTAGGAGCACCACCTGGTCCTGGGGCCATAGCCCCGCCTCCTCCAGGGCGGCCAGGCAGCCGCCCCCGTCGGTATTGTGGCCGATGAGCCTGCCGTCCCGGACACAGACGGTGTTCACCGCGCCGATGCAGGCGGCATCCCCGTCCAACTCGTCCAGCAGCGGGATCAGATCCTCCTTGTGGGGCATGGTGGCGTTGAAGCCGATGACGTTGTGGGTTTTGGCCCAGGACAGGTAGTCGGGAAGCCCCCCCTTGGGCACCACCCGGGGGGTGTAGGGGATGTCCAGCCCCAGCTCAGCCAACATTGCGGCGTGGAGGATGGGAGACTTGGAGTGTAGGACGGGGTCGCCGATGACCTGCAACAGGGGGGCGCTCATGACCGCTCCTCCAGGAAGTGGTCCATGGCCATGAGGTAGCCTTGGAAACCGTGGCCGGAGATCTGTCCCACGCAGGCCGGGGCGGTGACGGAGACGGCCCGGAAGGGCTCCCGCTGGTCGATGTGGCTGATGTGCACCTCGTAGGCGGGGACAGACACCGCCTTCAGCGCGTCCAGAATGGCGTAGCTGTAGTGGGTGTAGGCTCCCGGGTTGATGACGATGGCATCGTACACTCCCTGGGCGGCGTGAATCTGGTCGATGATGGCCCCCTCGTGATTGGACTGGAAGCACACGGCGCTGGCGTGGCGGGACTGGGCGTGATCCCGGATGAGGCGGCATAGGGCGTCGTAGCTCTCATCGCCGTAGATCCCCGGCTCCCGGCTGCCCAGCAGGTTCAGGTTGGGGCCGTTGATGACCAGAAAGCGCATGCGGAATCGGGAGAGCTGGTCCAGAACCTCCTCCACCGTGCCCTGGGGGGAGGTGAAGTCCTCCACTGTCAGGTCCGCTGCGGCTAGATATACGGGCAGCCGCCGGGCGTAGGTATCCAGGAAGGCCTGCCTTCCCCCTTGGGCGAGGGGACGGTTGTCAGTGGACAGACCATCGTAGATCTCTTCCGCCGGGCGGTGGAGAAACACCAGCACCCCACTCTGCCGCAGGGCGTCCACATTGTCCTGCCGCAGCACGGTGCCGCCGCCGGCGGCGATGACCAGGCCCTGTCGCCTGGAGAGTTCCTCTACTGCCCGGTGCTCCAGCTCCCGGAAGCCCCACTCTCCATGGGCGGCAAAGAGCTCGGAAATGGTGTGGCCAGAGGACCGTTCGATCCATTCGTCGCAGTCCACGAAGGGCCGGTCCAGCCGTGCGGCCAACAGCTGGCCGCAGGTGGTCTTACCCGAGCCCATCATGCCGATCAGGATGATATTTTGGTTGGAGTTCATAAAGGTGCCTCCTGCCTGCCCGCCGGACAGGGGTCCGGGAGTGTGTATTTTCTTCATTATAATGCGTGCCCGGCAAAGCCGCAAGTAAAAATGAGGCGGCGGACCCGCTTCTCATAATTCTGCTGCCGGGCGCATATAGATTCCCCAGGACGCCAAGAGCGGGGAGTTGTTGCCATGAAAGGGAACATAGAAGAGCGGGCCTGCCAGATGGCCCAGTACATCATTGAGAACAGGGCCACCGTGCGCTCAGCGGCCCGAGCGTTTGGGATCTCCAAATCTACAGTACACAAGGACCTGGCCGAGCGCCTGCCC
>CAJLWS010000312.1 GCA_905210385.1 uncultured Eubacteriales bacterium
GTTCACCGGCCAGCGCCTGGGCTGGCCGGTGCTGCGGGCTCAACTCACCGCTCTGGTGTTCGCCGTGGAGGGGGTGGCCAATTGCGTCCTCACCCAGCCTGCCGCCGACCTGGCGGCGGACAGCGTCACCCTGCCCCAGCTGGGCCAGGTGACGGTGAGCCAGACCCAGACCACCTGAGAGGAGGAGCAGGGTGAATCATATCGAGTATCTGGTGGGGCTGCTGCGGCCCTTAAAGGTGTATGACCTGAGCGCAGGGACGCGCAACCGGGCGGAGTTGGATGCCTATGCCAACCAACTGAACGATGGTTGTGACCAGATCGAGGAGACCGCCCGGGAGATGTCCCTGACCACGGCGGAGAGCTTCG
Organism: uncultured Eubacteriales bacterium; assembly: GCA_905210385.1. Lineage (GTDB taxonomy): Bacteria > Bacillota > Clostridia > Oscillospirales > Oscillospiraceae > Enterenecus. The sequence continues at coordinate 367 of CAJLWS010000312.1, forward strand.
GGCTGGAGCGTGTGGAGGAACTGCTACCCTACCGGCCAGCCAGCCCTACGGTGGCCGAGCGGCGGGTAGCCCTGGCTGCCCTGCTGCGCATCGGCGGGGACAGCTTCACCCTGGCAGCCATCAACGACACCCTGGCCGGGTGCGGTATCAATGCCAAGGCGGTGGAGACAGGTACGCCGGGCTATGTGGAGGTATACTTCCCCGACGTGGCAGGCATCCCCGAGGGCTTTGACCAGCTGCGCGCCATCATTGAGGAGATCCTGCCCTGCCACCTGGAGATCACCTATGTGTTCTGGTACAACAGCTGGGCGGACCTGGCCCAGATGGTGACCACCTGGGGCGGCGCGGCAAGCACCGGCAAGACCTGGTACGAGCTGGCCACCTGGAAGCAGTAGGGAGTTTTCGGTTTCGCCGGAGGCGGCCTACTTTTCCCTCGTAGGAAAGGTAGGCAAAAGTGCGCCGGGGGGCGCGGATGGCTTTCGGCCCAGAGGGCAGGCCTCGGCCAAAGCGACTGTACCCCCGCTTTTACGAGGGCCAGAGTGGGGGTGCCTGCGCCTATTTCCGGCGGCAAACATTGACGGTGTGGGTGGTTCCCACGACGGCCTCCGGCCTTGTACCGCCGTATTTGCCGGTGCCGCACCCCCGCGTCCCGGGGGTTTGGGGGTGGAACCCCCAAGCGTACCTCGCCCGCCGGTGCGGGAACCGGCGCTTCCGCCCCTGGGGCGGGACGTATTTTCGGCGAACTGCACCAAATAAATTCGTAAAAATTGGATAAAAAAGCATTGACAATGATGGGGAAGTATAGTACAATACAAACAGAAAGGAAGGGTGAGTCCCATGTACTAAGAGGAACAGTCTTCCAGAAAAGAAAGGAAGACAGAAAACCCCAACTTTTGGCTATTGGGAACGCGAAGTGAAATGAGGTCTTGGTTCGTTCCAAACAGGCTTGAGTAAGCATCAGGACCGAAGGAAACACCTCTGATCGGCAGGTTCGTGAAGGACGGGAATTCCGGAAGGGTCCAAGGGTTTGAGGAAACGGGAAGCGAGCATTTCAGGCGGAACCCCAAAGCAGTAAGAGGAAAAGAGGTAACAGTCCATTGGAAAATCCGAATCAGAAGTAAGCCCCCAGCTGCGTGTGGGACAGCTGGGGGCTTGGTGTTTTTTCGGGACTTTTTTCGGGCGGACAGGAGCGCCGGGACTGGAGTCGGGGCCCGTGAGAGAAGGGAAAAAGAAATATGAGAAACCCATTGCAAAATGGGAAATTGTCCATTATAATGGGTAACATAATGGCATCGATATGTCTATTTCCTGCGCGTTTCGGACAGACTCAAGCGCAGAGCAGTTATATCTTCATGGGGTGAAAGCTATGTTCGCAAAGGATATTGGAATCGACCTGGGTACCGCCAGCGTGCTGGTATACCTGAAGGATAAGGGGATCGTGCTGCGGGAGCCCTCCGTGGTGGCGCTGGACAAGAACACCGGCAAGCTGCTCAAGGTGGGCACCGAGGCCCAGCAGATGCTGGGGCGTACCCCCGGCAACATCGTGGCCATCCGCCCGCTGCGGGAGGGGGTCATCTCTGACTATGACATGACCGAGCGGATGCTCCGGGAATTCATCCGCAAGGTGGCTCCCATCCGGCTGTTCAAGCCCCGGGTGGTCATTTGCGTCCCCTCGGGCATCACCGAGGTGGAGGAGCGGGCTGTCATCGACGCGGGCATCCAGGCCGGCGCCCGGCGG
>CAJLWS010000313.1 GCA_905210385.1 uncultured Eubacteriales bacterium
GAGGAACGATATGTTTCGGCCCCCGGCGGAGGATAGCCCCCTCATCCTTGACCTTCACTTTGACGGAGCACACCAGATGGACGTCCTGCTTCTTCCGGGCGTCGATGGACTGGCGGGTGAGGGACAGTTCCAAAAGCTCGCCGAGGGGGATCCCCAGGGCCTTGGCCGCCTTCCGGCGCAGGACCTCCGGCCCGTCCCCCACCTCCAGGCGGAGATTGCTGATCTGCAGCATGCTACAGCACCGCCGATCCGTTGATGGTCATTCGAAACTCCAGCCCGAAATACTCCGCAGCCTTCCGGCACAGGATCATGCGGTTCATAAAGATCTCGAAGTAGTCCATGACGGAGGAGATTTCCGTGTCGATGGTCAGCTCTAAGGTGAGGGTCTTCGCATCCGTGTCCAGCTTGAGATCGGAGCGCTCCACGGCGTAGTTCACCCGGTCGTGGATGTCAAAGCGGATGGTAGCCCGGTTGCGCACCCGGCTGCGGCGCACATCGGACTTGTCAGCCAGGATCAAGGCGGCGGCCACCGCGTTCACCGGGTAGGCAGTGCCCTCGTCGTGGTTACCGATGGCGGTGACCACCACCGCCACGTCCTCCGGGGCCATGCCCATCTTGTCCAGGATGCGGAAGGCCATCACCGCCCCGCTCTGGGCGTGATCCACCCGGTTGACCACGTTGCCGATGTCGTGCATATAGCCGGAGATGCGGGCCAGCTCTACCTGGCGCTCCTCATAGCCTAGTCTGGAAAGCAGGTCTGCGGCCACCTGGGCGCACCGGGTGACGTGGGCGAAGGAATGCTCGGTATAGCCCAGGGCCAGCAGGGAGGCGTCGGCCTGGGTGATATAGGTGCGGATCTCCGGACTGTTTTTGATGGTTTCAAAGTCAGGCTTCATTGGAAATCTCCCTTAAATCATAAGGTGTTGTCTGGTAGACGTAGTAGTTTAGCCAGTTGGTGTACAGCAACTGCCCAGCGGAGCGCCAGTTGACCATGGGTTCCAGGCTGGGATTGTCCTCGGGAAAGTAGTGGGCGGGCACGGCGATATCCAGCCCCTTGGCCACGTCCCGGAAGTATTCCAGGGCCAGAGTGTCGGAATCATACTCCGGATGGGCAAAGATAAAGAAACGGCGGTTGTCCGTGCTCTTCACGCCAAAGACCCCAGCCTCCCGGGAGGTGGCCAGCAGCTCCAGCTCAGGAACGGCTAGCACATCCTCCAGCGTGACCTCGGTGTAGCGGGAATGGGGGGCATAGAACCTGTCGTCAAAACCTCGGAACAGGGGAGAGCGCTTGCGGATGATATCGTGCTCGTAGATGCCGAAGAGCTTTTTGGACAGGGTGTGTTTGGGAATCCCATAATGGTAGTACAGCCCCGCTTGGGCACCCCAGCAGATATGCAGGGTGGAGTGGACATGAGAACGGGTCCATCGCATGATCTGGCATAGTTCGTCCCAGTAATCTACATCCTCAAATTCCAGGTTTTCCACCGGGGCGCCAGTGATGATCATGCCGTCGTACCGCTCTTCCCTCACCGCTTCAAAGGTGGTATAAAAGGAGTCCAGATGCTGGCTGTCCGTATTCTGGGCCGTGTGGCTGCTGGTCTTGAGCAGCTGCACATTGATCTGAAGAGGGGTGTTGGACAGTTTGCGCAGAATCTGAGTCTCCGTGACGATCTTGGTGGGCATCAGGTTCAGGATCAGCAGATTCAAAGGACGGATATCCTGATGCAGCGCCCGATGTTCTGTCATGACAAAAATGTTTTCGCTCTCCAGCACGCTGGTGGCGGGCAGGGAGTCCGGGATTCGTATGGGCATGGGGCTACCTCCGAATGGAAAAGATGATGCTGCGGCGACACTATAATAATAAAAGGTATGGGGAAAAAGATACAAAAAGCATATCACAGCTTTCCAAGAAAAGCAACGCGAGGGGATAGCAAAAAACTTTGAAAAAGCGGAAATTTTGTGTTGACAAGCTCCGCCGGATTTGCTATACTAATCGAGCGTCTGACGGGGCAAAGAGTACAGGGACGGCGAGCCCGGGAGGGAGCCGGAAAAAAGTACTTGACAACCGGATGAAGGCGTGGTAATCTATAAAAGTTCGCGTA
>CAJLWS010000314.1 GCA_905210385.1 uncultured Eubacteriales bacterium
CCGGGCTGCCAGTGCCGCAGGCCAGCTCGGCCACCGTGCGCACTTCCCCCCTGTGGCGGCGAAAATGCCGCTGGATGTAGTCGGCCCATCTCTCATAGGGGACATCACCGGTGAGCCGGTCGTAGTACCGGGCCAGCATGGTATAGGCGTCCATCACTTCTCCAGGCGGGGAAGCACGGCCTTGTAGCCGCCCGCCCCGTATTGCAATGCCCGGTTGACCCGACTGATGGTGGCACTGGATGCGCCAGTGCGCTCCAAGATGTCATTATAGATCATGCCCTCGTCCAGCATTTGAGCAACCTCCAAGCGCTGGCTCATGGCACGGAGCTCGGATACTGTACAGAGGTCCTGGAAAAAGGCGTGACAGTCCTCTAGGGTGGTCAGGGACAAGATGGCCCGATAGAGCATGCTGTACTGATCCTGGCCGTTATTTTGCATATTGTAGTCCTCCTGTCAAAAAATATCCGGGGAAGAGAGAGTATCAGAAAGCGCAGCCACGGATGCGGAATGGTACCAAACCGATGGAATTTCCAAAAGACATTGTACTATGTTGCTTCAGGGAAGTAAAGAGGAAAAGAACATAAAACGGAAAAAATGTCCCCATAGGACGGACAATGGGGATTTCTGTCTGAGATTCGGGAGGAGAGCTGAGGTATTTTCCTTTAAAAGAGTTGCTTTTCCCGGTGGGAAAGGCTATAATAAAAAAGCTGCGGACGCAGTATGGAGCGGCGGAAAAGGCAAATCCGCATGGGCGGTTGCGAATCCCGGGCCGCGGAGGTAAGGAACATGGTAAAAGCGATTGTGGGCGCCAACTGGGGAGACGAAGGCAAGGGCAAGATTACCGACATGCTGGCGGAGACTTCGGACGTGGTGGTCCGCTTCCAGGGTGGGGCCAACGCAGGACACACCATTATCAATGATTATGGACGGTTTGCCCTGCACATTTTACCCTCGGGCACGTTTTACCCCCATGTCACCAACATCATCGGCAATGGTGTAGCCCTGGATATCATCAAGCTGGTAGAAGAGCTCAGGAGCATTACCAGCCAGGGGGTGCCCGAACCCAATCTGATCATTTCGGAGCGGGCCCAGATCCTCATGCCCTACCACGTCCTCCAGGATTCCTATGAGGAGGAGCGGCTGGGGGGCAAGGCCTTTGGCTCCACCAAGAGCGGCATCGCCCCATTTTACTCCGACAAGTACGCCAAGACCGGTATCCAGGTGTGCGACTTGTACGACGAGACGCGGCTGCGGGAGCGGTTGGATCGGGCGGTGGACGTGAAGAACGTCCTCTTTGAGCACTTGTACCACAAGCCCAAGCTGGATGTGGAGCAGCTGTACAGCCAGATGCTGGAGTACCGGGAGCTGATCCGCCCCTATGTGGGGGATGCGGTGGGCTTCCTCCATCGAGCCCTGCGAGAGGGCAAGACCGTCCTGCTGGAGGGCCAGCTGGGGGCTATGAAGGACCCAGACCTGGGCATCTTCCCCATGACCACCTCCTCCCACACCCTGGCGGGCTTCGGCTGCGTGGGCGCGCCGGTGCCCCCCACCGCCGTGGAGGATGTGATCTGCGTCACCAAGGCATACTCCTCTTGTGTAGGATCTCAGACGGAACCCTTTGTCAGTGAGCTCACCGGCCCTGAGGGGGATGAGCTGCGCCGCCGGGGAGGCGACAAGGGCGAGTTTGGCGCCACCACCGGGCGGCCCCGCCGGGTGGGCTGGTTTGACGCGGTGGCCACCAAGTACGGCTGTATGGTACAGGGAGCCACCCAGGTGGCCCTGACCTGCCTGGACGTGCTGGGCTATCTGGACGAGATCAAGGTGTGCGTGGGCTATGAGATCGACGGGGAGGTCACCGATCAATTCCCTGTCACCCCCAGGCTGCTGCGGGCAAAGCCGGTGTTCACTACCCTGCCCGGCTGGAAGAGCGACGTGCGGGGGGTCACCGATTACGAGGCCCTGCCCGTCCAGGCCAAGGCCTATGTGGAGTTCCTGGAGTCCAAGATCGGGGTGCCCATCACCATCGTGTCTACCGGACCGGAGCGCCATGAGAACGCGATGCGCAAGTAAATAGCCTTGCCAGG
>CAJLWS010000315.1 GCA_905210385.1 uncultured Eubacteriales bacterium
CCGCCCGCTGCGCATCCTGCAAAGGATCGACTGCCGGGGAAGCGCGTCCTTGGAGCTGCTGCGCTGCCGGATCATGGAGGGCGGCGTGCCGGAGCCCCTGCCGGAGCAGGTAATCTCCGACATTTTTCTGGACAACCTGAAAACCGCCACCCCCTGGATACTGAAGCAGGTGAACATCCGCCTGCTGGAGGACTACGCCGCCCGGGAGGACGGACCGGTGCTGCACATCGCCACGCACCTGTCCAACCTCATCAAGGTCAGCGACCGGGTCACGGTGCGCCACAGCGCCGGAAACGCCCTGCTGGCCCTGGCCCCCCGGCTGACGGTGGACCAGCGCAACGAGGTGTCCGTGGAGCTGTCCCGGGGCCTGGAGCTGGGGCAGCAGGAGTTTGCCAAGTATATCCCCGACTATCTGGGCCGCTTTGCCCTGTGGCTGCCGCCGGCCCAGCTGGAGGAGCTGCTGGCGGACCTGAGCCAGACCCTCAACGCCGCATCGGTGCGGATGGTGGCCTCGGCCCTGGACACCGTGGGCGTGATTTATGAGGAATACGACACCTACCGGGCCCGGTTCCCGGAGGAGCCGGAGGCCTACCGCAGCCGCCGGGAGCGGCTGCTGGGGCTTCTGATGCGGGACTGGGGCGGTGAGATTTCCTACTATGTGTATGATCTGGATTTTGGCCGGAGCCCGGCAGGAGGCCATGTTCGTCCTGGGCCGCCGGGTGTTCGGCTCCGGCAGCCTGGGCGAGCATGAAAAGCGCCAGGCCTTTCTGCTGACGGAGCAAAAGCTGCTGGAGACCTGCTATGAGGAGGCTGAGGACGCCCTGACCTTCTATTATCGGGCGTCCATGCTGGGGCGGGTGTACCGCTTTATGACGGAGCAGCGCCTGTTCCACGGGGGGTTCCCTTTTGAGGAGCCCCGGCCCATCGCCTTTTTCCCCGGCACCTTCGATCCCTTCACCCTGTCCCACAAGGGCATCGTCCGGGCCATCCGGGACCGGGGCTTCGAGGTGCTGCTGGCCATCGACGAATTTTCCTGGTCCAAGCGGACCCAGCCCTACCGCATCCGCCGCCGCATCGCGGCCATGTCCGTGGCCGACGAGTTCCACGTTCACATTTTCCCGGAGGACTTCCCGGTGAACATCGCCAACCCCGGGAATCTCCGGTGCCTGCGGGAGGCCTTTCCCGGGCGGCCTGTGTCCATCGTGGTGGGCAGCGACGTGGTGGCCCATGCCTCGTCCTATCAAAAGCCCGTGGAGCCGGACTCCATCCACACCTTCGACCATGTGATCTTCCGCCGGGAGGAGCTGGGCGGCCCTGTGGACTACGGCTGCATCCGGGGCCGGGTGGTGGAGCTGACACTGCCGCCTCAGCTGGAGGAGATCAGCTCCACCCGCATCCGGGAGGCGGTGGACGCCAACCGGGATATTTCCCGGCTGGTGGACCCGGCGGTGCAGGACTTCATCTATCGCCGGGGCCTGTATCTGCGGGAGCCCCAGGACAAGCCCATGCTGCAAACGGAGGACCTGGAGTTCTCCGTATCCCAGCACCCGGCGGAGGAGCTGCTGCCCCTGCTGCGGGAGCTGGGGCCCGACGGCTCCGCCGTGGCCCGGGCGGTGTCTGAGTCCGGCGACCAGGCGGTGCTGCTGCACCGCAGCGGCCAGACCTGCGTTCTGGGGGCCGTTACCTTCCGGTGTCTGGACTCTCAGATGCTGTTCTCCCGGCTGAAAAGCCCCGCCCTGACGGGTCTGGTGCGTCAGAGCACCGGAGGCCGGGCCCTGCTGGTATCGGGCCTGCTGGTGCCCCGGGGGGAACAGCAGGAGGAATTCGGCCAGCTGCTTTTGACGGAGGTCCTGACTCTGGCCCTGAGCCGGGAATACGCCTACGGACTGTATGTTCCCCTGGAGGGGACGGCATCGACCTTTGCCCGGCAGCTGATGCTGCGCCAGGGCTTCGTGCCGGTTTCCGGCGGGGAACGGGACGCCCTGGCCGTGGATATGCGGCGGCCCCTGGTGCTCAGCCGCAACGTGGACACCGCCATCAAGCAGCCCCTGGCGGGGCGGCCCGCCGTGGCGGCGG
>CAJLWS010000316.1 GCA_905210385.1 uncultured Eubacteriales bacterium
GGAGAAGCCGCCGTTGGCGGGCACGTCTCCCGCCCCGAAGCAGGGTCCGCAGAAGCAGGAGCGGATGGACGCCCCGGCGGACATGAGGGCAGAGATGTAACCCTGCTTGGTCAACTCCAGCATGATGGGCATGGAGCCGGGGTAGCAGGACAGCCAGAAGGCGTCGGAGCCTACCTGGGCGTCCCCGATGATCTCGGCGGCCCGGCGCAGGTTCTGGTAGGTGCCGCCGGAGCAGCCGGCGATCACCGCCTGGTCCACCCGGAACTGGCCGTCCACGATCTTGTCCGTGAGGGGGGCGGGGGGCTGGATACCCAGCTGCTCCCTGGTGTCCGCCTCCACCTGGTGGAGCAGGTCGGCCATGTTCTCTTTGAATACCCGGATGGGATAGGCGTTGGAGGGGTGGAAGGGCAGGGCGATCATGGGCTCCACCTTGTCCAGTTCCACCACGATGGCCCGGTCGTACCAGGCCCCCTCGCCGGGAGACAGCTGGCGGTAGCTGTCTCCCCGGCCAAAGAGGGTAAGGGCGGTTTTGGTCTGCTCATCGGTCTGCCAGATGGAGGACAGGCAGGTGGTCTCGGTGGTCATCACGTCGATGCCCGCCCGGTAGTCCATGGACAGGCTGGCCACGCCGGGACCGAAGAACTCCATCACCGCGTTTTTCACCGTGCCGGCTTTGAAGGTGGCCCCCACCAGGGCCAGGGCCACATCCTGGGGGCCTACCCCGGGCCGGGGAGCCCCGGTGAGGTAGACGGCCACCACCGGAGGATAGGCGATGTCGTAGGTCTTCTGGAGCAGCTGCCGGGCCAGCTCAGGGCCGCCCTCACCGATGGCCATACAGCCGTAGGCGCCGTACCGGGTGTGGGAGTCGGAGCCCAGAATCATGGAACCGGGGGCGGCGTACCGCTCCCGCATGTAGGAGTGGATGACTGCCTGATGGGCGGGGACGAACTCGCCGCCGTACTTCTTGGCCGCCGACAGGCCGAACACGTGGTCATCCTCGTTGATGGTGCCTCCCACGGCGCACAGGGAGTTGTGGCAGTTGGTGAGCACATAGGGCAACGGGAACTGCTTCATCCCCGAGGCACGGGCGGTCTGGATGATGCCCACGTAGGTGATGTCGTGGGACGCCATGGCGTCAAACCGGATGGACAGCCTGTCCGGGCTGCCGGAGGTATTGTGGGCCTGGAGGACGGACCAGGCCATGGTGGCGCGCACGCCGCTCTCGTCTTTTGCGGCGGGGACCAGGCGGCCGCCCTGCCATTTCATTCCCTCGTTGTGAATGGTCAGCATGAAGATTCCTCCTGTGGATCGGTGAAGTTCAATGATTTACTTTAGTGTAGCAAATATCAAGGGATTTTGCAAGGAATCCGGGGAGAAAATCCGGCGGACGCGCCGTGCCCCAGGGGAACGCTGGCAGGGAATCGGGGAATTTCCAGAAATCTGGCCTTGAGGCCGGCGGGGAAACCGGGTACAATCAGCCCTGACCTTACATCAAGCGGGAAAGGATCGGAGGAAGGTATGAGAAAGGCAAAGACCATGCTGGCGGCGCTGCTTGCGGCGTGGGCGCTGTTGTGGACTGGGGCCGCCGCCCTGGAGGCCAGAGGGCCGTCGGCGGAACTGGAGGCGGGAAGCGGGGCCGTTCAGGGAGGGCAGGAGGTGGAGCTTCTCCTCTCCCTGACGGACTGCTCCGGCGTCAACGCGGTGACGGGGACGCTGGAGTACGACCCGGCGGTGTTTATCCCGCCGTCCCAGGAGAATTTGGAGGGGCAGAACGGCTGGGAGAGCGTGGTCTACAACCCGGGCAACGGCCGGTTTGCCCTGATCCACCGAGCGGATGACCCGGGGGCGGGAGCGGTAATGAGGGTGACCCTCACCGCCCGGGGGGAGCTGACCGGGGGAGATACCCAGGTGGCGGTGACCGGCCTGTCCGTATCCGGGGGCGAGGAAGACCTGATCCCCGGCGGGGCGAGGGTTACGTTGAACACCCTGGCCGGGGAAACGCCGGCGGATCCGGAGGGGGGCGGGCCATCCAGCCCATCGCCGGAGGCAAGCCCGGGGGCGGGGGAAGCCC
>CAJLWS010000317.1 GCA_905210385.1 uncultured Eubacteriales bacterium
ACCGGAGCCTGTACCTCCAGGTGAGGGCGGTATTGGATGAGAACAAGGCCCAGCGTCACATCCGGGGGGGAATTGCCACCCGGAGGAAATACAAGGGAGTGTAAGACATTCGGGGGAATGCCGGGCGAAGTGGGCTTTCGGCAAAGCCGGGGCCCACTGCGTTTTCATCGAGGCGGGTTCTGCTTTTGGAAAGACCGGAATGATGTTCGACAGAACGCAGGGGGCGGCAGACGGGTTGCCCGGTGTTTGCCGCTCCGCTTTAACAGCCGAACGGGCTTGCTGCCTGCCATTCACAGGCAGCAAGCCCGTTCACTTTGCCTTCATGCGCCGGTTATTGCAGTAGCCCAGGTAGTCGGCCAGTTCTTCTGTGAAATACTCCGATGATGTCAAAAGACTTTATCCCCGTAAGGGAATTAACGCAACAATGGACAATTGAATTTCACTGGCCTTCCGACGGCCTGTTCCGTAGGGGGCGGGGCGCTCCTGCGTCATGCTGCCTAGGAAAAGGAGCGCAATATTTTCTGAACAAAGGAGTCCACGATCTCATAGATGGAATGCGGTGTGTAGTCCACGTGAGCCAGTTTCATGGCCTCCAGCTGTTTGTCCGTGTGGGTGGTATAGGGATAGACGCCGAACAGGAAAGGGAAAAACGCGTAGAGAAAGTCCCGAACCTCGCCTGCTCCCATGCGGGGGAAGAAGGTTTCCAGGCAGAGGGTAACAGCTTGCAAGGCGCCGGCATATGCCTGCTTGAAGGCTACGAGGTTTTCCAGGCGGCTATTCCGCTCCATATCGTAGAGATTCATGCTCATCAGCTTCAGCATGCAACCTCGCTTTTCCAGGGTACGGGCAAGCTCGTGGGCGAATTCTTCCACCGATAAGGCCTTGTCCCACCGGGCCAACTCCTCCAGGTCCGCGCTCCACACCTCGTGCTCCCGTTGGAGCAGGGCCAGAAAAATCTCCTCCTTGGTCTGGAAGTAGTTGTAGATGGAGGTGCGGGTGAAGGAGGTTTTCGCCCCGATGTCCCGGATGGTAATGTCCCGGAACCCCATGGTCTCATACAGGGTGGCGCAGGCGTCGAGGATCTCTTCTTTCCTGGCGATCGTCAGTTCTTCCGAGCCTCTAGGCATGGCTGCCTCACAGTCCCAATACAGACTTGGCCCAGGCCGCCGCACCACTGTTCACAAGCCTGCCCTGTTTCCAATCGGCATTGGGACAGTGGGCCCGCATGCTCTGTTCCGCCTTGCCAATGCCGCTGCCGCCGGAGGTGGCAAAGGGGATGAGGACCTTTCCGGAGAAGTCGTAGCGCTCCAGGAAGGTGTCCACGATCCGGGGCTCCACATACCACCAGACGGGGAAGCCCACAAACACCGTGTCATACTGCTCTATATCCTCCACCGGCTGCGCGATGGCAGGGCGGCAGGCGGGGGCGTTCATCTCTATGGTGCTGCGGCTCTTTTTGTCCATCCAGTTCAGGTCGGCGTCGGTGTAGGCCTCTGCCGGGCGGATCTCATACAGGTCCCCGCCCACGGCCTGGGCGATCTCTTTCGCCGCCCGGGCGGTCACGCCGCTGGCAGAGAAATAGGCCACCAATGTCTTGCCCATTTGAATTGCCCCCCTTGCCTTACAGCTCAATCAGCTCATATTCCCGGGTGCCGTAGCCCAGGTCGGCGGCGGCCTCGATGGTGTGGATGCCGTTGCGGCTGTTCACCCGCTCCATGAAGTGCTCCTTGCCCGGATCATCCGAGGCCATCACCAGGTCGATGCATGCCTGGTCGATGGCCACCGGGTCCAGGGAAGCCAGAATGCCGATGTCCTTCATGCAGGGGTCCTCCGCCACGGCGCAGCAATCGCAGTCCACGGACAGGTTCTTCATCACATTGATAAAGGCGATCTTGTCCTTGAAGTGCTCCACCACACTCATGGCGGCGTCCGCCATGGCCTCCGGGAAGACCACGTTGCTGGCGTGCTTCTGCCAGGTCTCATACCGGTCGTCGGTCACGCCGGCGGAGTGGATCAGCGCCTTGCCCGCCCGGGAAGCGCAGCCGATGGACAGCTGCTTGAGCGCGCCG
>CAJLWS010000318.1 GCA_905210385.1 uncultured Eubacteriales bacterium
AGCGTGATATCGCTTGCGATGAGTTTTTTCCATTTCATTGCAAAACTCATCACGCGCTCATTCTGCTGCTCCTCGCTTCCAAAACGGACCCGCCGCCGCTAGGCTCCGGTTTTGGAACGCCGCTTCGCGGCGGCTTTGTCCCATTACGGGAAAAAATCGATTTTAGCCGTCCTTCTCTTGTAGGGGATGCCGTTTTACGCCAGCTTTTGTCCAGGAGGACTTTTTTGGCACAACGTTTATCCTTGCATGCGCTACATACCAATCCTGCGGTAGATATGGTGGCTGGTCATGGGAGGGAAGTAAAAAATTTTACTTGACAAGAGCGTATATGCTGTATATACTGTTCATGAACAGATGAAGGGCGGTGAAGCGATGGACATTCTCATTGACAACAAGAGTGGGGCGCCCATCTATGACCAGATCTACTCCCAGATCAAGACGCAGATCATCAGCGGAGCGCTAAGAGAGGACGAACTGCTGCCCTCCATCCGGAACCTGGCCAAGGACCTGCGCATCAGCGTCATCACCACCAAGCGGGCCTATGACGAGCTGGAGCGGGAGGGGTTCATCTACACCGTGGCGGGGAAGGGCTGCTTCGTGGCGGCCAAGAACGTGGAGCTGCTCCGGGAAGAGAACCTGAAGAAGATCGAGGAACACATGGAGGAGATCGCCAAGCTGGCGGCCACCTGCAACCTGAGCTGCGACGAGATCGTGCGTATGTTCCAATACATTATGGAGGGATAAGGGATGGACAATGCGCTGGAACTGAGGAATCTGACAAAAACCTTTGGGGACTTCACCCTGGGCCCGCTGAACCTGACCCTGCCCAGCGGCTGCGTCATGGGACTGATCGGGGAGAACGGGGCGGGGAAGAGCACCACCATGAAGTTGATCCTGGACATGCTCCATCCGGACACGGGCAGCGTCCACATCCTGGGGCAGGACAATCAGACCGGCATCAAAGCCCTCAAGGAGGACGTGGGTGTGGTGCTGGATGAGGTGGGGCTGTCCCAGTGCTTCACCCCCCGGCAGGTGGGTAAGATCATGGGGGGTACCTTCCGCAACTGGGACGACGCCGTCTACCAGGACTATCTGCGCCGGTTCTCCCTGCCGGAGAACAAGCGGTTCAAGGAGTTTTCTCGGGGCATGAAGATGAAGCTGGGCATCGCCGTGGCCCTGTCCCACCACGCCAAGCTCCTCCTTCTGGACGAGGCCACCAGCGGCCTGGACCCGGTGGTGCGGGACGAGGTGGTGGATCTGCTGGGGGAATTCACCCGGGACGAGGACCACGCAGTGCTTCTTTCCTCCCATATCGTCAGCGACTTGGAGAAGATCTGCGACTACATCGCGTTTCTACATCGGGGCAAGCTGCTGCTGTGTGAGGAGAAGGATCTGTTGAAGGAGCGCTATGGAGTGCTCCACTGCACCCGGCCGGCGCTGGCGGAGCTGACCCCCAGCGCAGTGGTGGGCAAGCGGGAATCCCTCTACGGGGTAGAGGCCATTGTGGAGCGGGCAAAGGCTCCCGCCGGCTTGGAGCTGGGCCCGGTGGACATCGAGCAGCTGGTTATCGTCATGGCGAAAGGGGAGTTGTGAGATGAAGGGTTTGGTGCTGAAGGATTTCTATTTGCTGACCCGGTACTGCCGGAACTTCCTGCTGGTGGCCTTTGTCTTTCTTGTCATTTATATCAGCAACCCGGGCAACACGGCAGCCATCACCATGCTTTGTGCCGTGACGGGCATCTTGCCCATCACCCTGCTGTCCTATGACGAGCGGGAGGGCTGGATCACCTACTGCCAAACCCTGCCCTACACCAAGGCGCAGTATGTCTCGGCCAAGTATGTGATGGGGCTGATCGTCTGCCTGGGCGCCATGGTGCTCCTGGGCCTGCTGGTGGCGTTCCTCCCCGGCGGACTGGTGGGTCTGCTGCCCCTGGTTCTCTCCACGGGGGCGGCCGCCTGCCTGGTGCCCGCTGCCCTGATGCTGCCCTTCTCCTTCCGTTACGGGACGGAGAAGGCACGGGTGCTGTACTTCTTCTGTATCGGCCTGTTCATTATAGGGATGGGC
>CAJLWS010000319.1 GCA_905210385.1 uncultured Eubacteriales bacterium
GGTGAGCTTCCACACCAGCCAGGTGTCCACGGTGCCGAACAGGATCTCGCCCGCCTCGGCCCGCTCCCGCGCGCCGGGCACGTTATCCAGGATCCACTTGATCTTGGTGGCGGAAAAATAGGCATCCGGCATCAGGCCGGTATTCTCGCGGATGTATTCCGTCATGCCGGGCTGCTGCACCAGCTCGTCCACCAGCGGGGCGGTGCGGCGGCACTGCCAGACGATGGCATTGTAGATGGGGCGGCCGGTGGCCTTTTCCCACAGGATGGTGGTCTCGCGCTGGTTGGTGATGCCGATGGCGGCAATGTCATGGACATCCACGCCGCTCTGGGCCACCACCTCGTTCATGACCCCGTACTGGGTGGACCAGATCTCCATGGGGTTGTGCTCCACCCAGCCCTGCTGCGGGTAGATCTGCTCAAACTCCCGCTGCTGCACCGCGATGATGTTCTGCTCGTTGTCAAACAGGATGGCGCGGCTGCTGGTGGTTCCCTGGTCCAGTGCAAGAACATACTTTGTCGACATGGTTCAACGACCTCCGTTTCGCTCAGGGGCGGTTTTACAGGTCTCGTGTGGCTACGACATCCACACCGGTGCCGCAGACGTCGGTCAGCACGACCTGCCCGGTGCGGATGGGTGTGTGCAGCGTGACGCCGTCCAGCGCAGCCATGACCTGCACGATCTTTTCTTTGGGCACCGCCTGCGCGGTCTTGACCGGGCAGCGCGGATAGCGCCCGCCCTCGGCCCGCACCGTACTGGTCAGGATACGGGTGGGGTGGGTCAGTTCTTCCTTGCCATAGGCGGCACCGTTGGGGCAGGCATTGCCGGTTACATTATAATCGTTTTCCGGGTCCACCTGCAAGTGGCAGCCACGGGGGCAGCAGATACAAATGATCTCACGCTTTTTGTTCATTTTGCTACGACCTCCTCTACTGCAACGGTCAGCGGGCCGTCGGCCTTTGCCAGCAGGACCCCGGGCAGGGTGATGTGCTCCATCTCGCCGGGTGCCATCCGCTGGCGCTTGAACCGGGCCAGCTGCTTCTCCCCGCAGGTGATGGTGATCTGGCTGGGGCCGTAATTCTGCCGCACCCGGAACGAGATCTCCACGCCCTTGTCCACGTCCGCCGGGCGCCCCCGCTGGGGGACGGTATAGCCCACGCCATTGCCCGGGACAAGGTCCAGCACAGCCGCGTCCAGGGTCTCACCGTGGAGCACATAGGCGGCGGCTGCGGCTCCGGCCCGGTCGCTCTCGCCGGAAACAAAGTCCACCAGATCGTGCACATGCACCACGTTGCCGCAGGCAAACACGCCGGGAATGCCGGTCTCCATATTCTCGTAGACCACGGCTCCCTTGGTGTGGGGGTCCATCGGGATGCCGGCCTGCCGGGTCAGCTCGTTTTCCGGGATCAGGCCCACACTGAGCAGGATGGTGTCCACGTCAAACTCCATCTCGGTGCCCGGAATGGGGCGGCGGTTCTCGTCCACCTTGGCCACAATGGCCTTTTCCACCCGGGTATCGCCCTGAATGTCCACGATGGTGTGGGACAGGTACAGCGGGATGTCAAAATCCTGCAGGCACTGCACAATGTTGCGGGTCAGGCCGCCGGAATAGGGCATGACCTCCACGCAGGCCAGCACCTTGGCCCCTTCCAGCGTCATCCGCCGGGCCATGATCAGGCCGATGTCGCCGCTGCCCAGAATGAGCACCCGTTTGCCTACCAGATAGCCCTCCATGTTGACATAGCGCTGGGCGGCACCGGCGGTGTAGATGCCGGCCGGGCGGGTGCCCGGGATGCCGATGGCCCCGCGGGTGCGCTCCCGGCAGCCCATGCAGAGGATGACGCTCTTTGCTTCGAGGATCTGGTAGCCCTTTTCCTTGCTGACACAGTGGATCTTTTTATCCGGCGTAACCTCCAGCACCATGGTGCCCAGCTCCACCCGGACGCCGGTGGAGCGCAGCATTTCAATGTAGCGCCCGGCGTACTCCGGGCCGGTGAGCTGCTCGCCGAAACGGTGCAGCCCGAAGCCGTTGTGGATGCACTGGTTCAGGATGCCGCCCAGCT
>CAJLWS010000320.1 GCA_905210385.1 uncultured Eubacteriales bacterium
TGACCCGGGCCACCAGTTCCAGAGGATTGAAGGGCTTGGTGAGGTAGTCGTCCGCCCCCAGGGTGAGTCCGGTGATCTTGTCCGTCTCCCCGTCCCGGGCGGTGAGCATGATGACGGGATAGTTCTCCCCCTGGTCCCGGATGCGCCGGCACAGCTCGTACCCGTCCATGCCGGGCAGCATCAGGTCCAGGACGGCCAGGTCCAGGGACGTGCCCCGGATGCAGGCCAGGGCCTCCCGGGCCGTGTAGCACTTGCACACCTCATAGCCCTCGTTTTCCAGGTACACCTCCACCAGGTCGGCGATCTCCTTCTCGTCGTCCACCACCAGAATCCTGTTCGCCATCGTCCTGTCCTTTCCCCGGGGAGCTCCCCGGCCAACCGGTTGTAACCATACTATAGCAGAAATCTCCGCCAAAGTCTCTGTCTTTTCCCTGTCAAAAGGTTAAGGTTTTCCTAAGAAATGGCTCAGATCCGGTAAAGACCGCGCCCGGAAAGAATTTCCTTGCAAATCCCCCCACTTCGTACTATGATAGGGGTATGGATGAGGCGGGCCAATCCTCCGGCCCTCTCCCTATTTTTTGCCCTTGGATGGAGACAACAACATGGACAACACGCTTTATATTGTGGTCCCCTGCTACAACGAGGAGGAGGTCCTGCCCGAGACCTCCAGGCGGCTGAAGAACAAGCTGAAGCAGCTGGCGGACGCGGGTAAAATCAGCCCCAAAAGCCGGGTGCTGTTCGTCAACGACGGCTCCAGGGACCGCACCTGGGAACTCATCTCCCAGCTGCATGAAAACGACCCCATTTTCTGTGGGGTGGATCTGAGCCGAAATCGTGGCCATCAGAACGCCCTGCTAGCAGGCCTCATGACCGCCAGGGACCGGGCTGACCTGGTCATCTCCATGGACGCCGACCTCCAGGACGACGTGGATGCGGTGGACGCCATGGTGGACAAGTATCTGGAGGGGGTGGACATCGTCTACGGGGTTCGCTCCTCCCGGAAGAAGGACAGCTTCTTCAAGCGCACCACCGCCGAAGCTTTCTACCGCCTGATGAACCTGATGGGAGCAGATACGGTATTCAATCATGCCGACTACCGGCTCATGTCCCGCCGGGCGCTGGACGGCCTAGCGCAATTCCAGGAAGTCAACCTGTTTCTGCGGGGCATCGTGCCCATGATCGGCTATCGCACCGACACGGTGGAGTACGAGCGGGGAGAGCGGTTCGCCGGGGAGAGTAAGTACCCGTTGAAAAAAATGATGGCCTTCGCCCTAGAAGGGGTTACCTCCCTGTCCATTAAGCCCCTGCGGATGATCACTGCCCTGGGTTTCCTCATCTTTCTGGTTTCCCTGATAATGATCGTATACAATGTCGCACGCTGGATCGGCGGCAATCCCATCACCGGATGGGCCAGCCTGGCCTGCTCCATCTGGCTGATCGGCGGGCTGATCCTGCTGGCATTGGGGGTCATCGGCGAATATATGGGCAAGCTATACCTGGAGAGCAAGCACCGGCCCCGGTTCCTCATCCGGCAGGTGCTGGAGGATGACGGGGATGAAAAAACTGTTTGACGCCACGGTTTGGAAGTTCCTCCTGGTTGGCGTGGCCAACACTCTGGTAGGCTCCGGGGTGATGTTCCTGCTGTATAACCTGGCTCATGTCCACTACTGGGTGGCGGTGTGCGCCAACTATGTGGTCGGGGGCATTTTGAGCTTCTTCCTCAACAAGTATTTCACCTTTCAGAACCGGGAGCGCTCCGCCGCCCAGGTCCTCCGCTTCATCCTCACCGTGGCAGTGTGCGCCGGTGTGGCCTACGGTCTGGCCCGGCCTGCGGTACGCTGGGCACTGGCGGGGTACGGCGAAGCGGTCCAGGAGAACGTGGCCATGCTGGCAGGCATGGTGCTGTACACCGGCCTGAACTACTTTGGGCAACGGTTCTTCGCCTTCCGAAAGCAGGGTGAATCCTAATGGTTCCTGAATTTTCCCATTGTTGTAGGTTTGTCAAACATATTGGACAGTGAATTCGTTCGGAGAAAGCCAACTAA
>CAJLWS010000321.1 GCA_905210385.1 uncultured Eubacteriales bacterium
GCACCAACGATCTGACCCAGATGACCTTCGGCTTCTCCCGGGATGACGCGGGCAAGTTCCTCAGCTACTACTACGACAAGAAGATCTATGAGTCCGACCCCTTCGCCCATCTGGACCAGAAGGGCGTGGGCAAGCTGGTGAAGATGGCTGCCGACATGGGCCGCGCCACCCGCCCCTCCATCCACATGGGCATCTGCGGCGAGCACGGCGGCGATCCCAGTTCTGCCACAACACCGGGCTGGACTATGTGTCCTGCTCCCCCTTCCGTGTGCCCATCGCCCGGTTGGCTGCCGCCCAGGCCGCCATCAAGTTCCCCAAGTAATCAGGATTTGTCTAAATCAGAAGTAATCCTACAGCAGCAGAACCCGGCATGGCAAATACCATGCCGGGTTCTGTGTTTTTAGCTTTAATCCTTTTCCAAAGCGCAGGCCCGGCAGTCCCCTTCTTTTCAGGAACCGCCGGGCCTGTATCTGTCACCTTTTTATGAATATGAAAAGATGTCTGTTAAATCTCCATGTTCAGCAGGTAGGAGCTCAGACCCTTGCCGTGCATGTCCACGGACAGGGAGCGGGTGACGCCGCCGCCCAGCGCATCATACATGACGAAGTTGAGGGCCTGGATGTTAGGCAGTTCATAGCGCACCACATCCCCCTTCACCATGCCCGCGAAATGGGCCTTGACCTTTTCCGCGGTCACCTTCTCCCGGAGCAGGTCAAAATCCTTGGGATCATAGGCGATGAGAGAAATATTGGAGATGTTGCCCTTGTCCCCGGTGCGGGAGTGGGCGATTTCCCAAAGCTTCATGGTTCCTTCCCTCCTTATCAGACTTCAAAAACTTCCACTTCGGGCTTGACGTCGTTGCGGTCCACCAGGATGGAGGCCACAGAGACGATCTCTCGGGTGCGCTTCACCGCGCCGCAGCCGCCGGCGGGGCCGTTGGTGTACAGGGCCTCCACCTCGTTGGGCACCAGGTCGGCAATGGCCTTAGTCTTGGCCCGGCCTGCCACCCGGACCCGCACCTCGCTGGGCTCGTTGTACTGATAGTCAGGGTTCCAGTACAGGCTGTTGCAGCCGATCAGGTCGTACTTCATCTCGTCGAACTGGCCGGGAGCCACCAGCTCCAGCCGCTCCTTCAGGATATCCAGCGCCAGTTTGGCCCGCTCCAGGCAGCCGGGGCCGCCGTAGCTGATCTCGCCGTCGCCGATGTAGCAGTCCTTATAACCGATGGAGCACTTGAAGGTATCGGTCTTGGGCTTGCCGGTGGCGCCCTCCACCACCACCTTGTCCTTGTCCACCTCGGTGAACTTCACATTCTTGAAGTTAGCCACCACGTCTGGGGTGAGGTAGTTCTCCGGGTCATGGATCTCGTAGATGATCTGCTCGGAGCAGGTGGCCTTGGTGACCATACCGCCCGCCTCGGGCACCTTGGTGACGAAGAAGGAGCCGTCCTCGGCGATCTCCACGATGGGGAAGCCCAGGTGGCCCACGCCGGGCACGTCCTTCTTGCCCGGCTCGGCAAAGTAGCCGCCGGTGACTTGGCCGCCGCACTCCAGCAGGTGGCCCATCATGGTGCCCTTGCCCAGCTTGTCCCAGTCCTCCAGGGACCAGCCGAACTCGTGGATGGCGGGGGCCATGAAGATGGCCGGGTCAGCCACGCGGCCGGTGATGACCACGTCTGCCCCCTGGTCCAGGGCCTTCAGGATGCCCTCCACTCCCATATAGGCGTTGGCGGAGACGATCTCGCCGGGCAGCTTGGACAGAGGCTCGTGGGTCTCCCACACCTCGGTGTCCATGTACTTGTCAATGACAGGCAGCAGATCGTCCCCGGTGACGCAGGCGATCTTCATGCCGGTCAGGCCGTGCTTGCGGGCGATCTCCACGCACTTCTGGGCAGCGGCCTGGGGGTTGGCGGAGCCCATGTTGGTAATGAGCTTCACCTTGTGCTTCCAGCACAGGGGCAGGGCCTTCTCCATGCGGTGCTCCAGCAGGCCGTTATACCCCTTGGTGGGGTCCTTCAGCTTGGCCTGCTGGCCGATG
>CAJLWS010000322.1 GCA_905210385.1 uncultured Eubacteriales bacterium
CCGCCGTCACCGCCTCCGACAGGTTCGGCTCCATGGCCCGGGCTTCGTCGCCGGTGAGCAGGCGCAGGCCGGGCACCCCGTTGTCCATCCCCCGGCGGTACAGCGCTTCCACCATGGCCTTCTGCTCCCCGCTGAGAGCCAGCACGAAGGAACCCACAGGTTGGTAGGGAACATCCAGGTCCCGGCACAGCCGCCGGGCCAGCTCCACTCCCCGGACGTTCAGCCGGGCCATAAGGCTGCCGGGGGCGGGGGCGTACCCCGCGTGGAGGATGGCCGAGTTGGCCTTGGTAGCCCCTTCCGCCACGTCGTTCTCCCGCTCCAGCACCGCCACCTTCAGCTCATACTTGGACAGTTCATAGGCGGTGGCCGCGCCGGTGATGCCGCAGCCGATGATGACCACGTCGTACATAGCAAAACCTCCCTGTCAGCGTAGTAAAAAAGAGCGAAGCAAAGCCGCCCTCCGAAGGAGGACAGGCCCTGTTTCGCTCTCAAACTCAGAAACAATGGCAATGATTCGGTTTTCACATGTCCCAGACCGCCGGATTGGTGGTGGACACCGCCACCGCCCCGGCCCCAAGGGCTCCGGTCACATCCTCCTTGTCGGAAATGAGTCCCCCGGCGATCACCGGCTTGCCGGTGATGCCGATGATCCGGCGGATCATTTTGGGCATCAGGCCGGGGAGCACCTCGATGAGGTCGGAGGGGTCATGGGTGGGGGGATGCTCGATGTTCTTCAGCGCCATGGAGTCCAGCAGGAAAAACCGCTGAATGGCGATCAGGCCCAGGTCCTTCGCCCGGCGGCACAGGCCCGCCTTGGTGGACAGCACCCCGTCCGCCACAGTATTGCGGGCGATGAAATCGGCGGCGATCTCCCGGGAGGCCAGGCCATCCACCAGATCCCGATGGACAAACACCTTTTTCCCCGCCTGGTGGACCCGGCTGGCCATGTCCCCAATGGTGAGCACATCCCCATAGAGCAGGAAGATCACGGCAACATCACTTTTCAGAGCGGCGGCCAGGCCCGCCTCATCCTTGACCGCCGCGATCACAGGCCCGTCGGCCAGCAGCTCCAGCAGCTGCAACCGGTTCATGGAAATCCCTTCTTCCCTTCCTGGGTGTTCAGAGGAGTGGTTGAGAAACAAAAGCGCGCAAAGCAATCTCGGTTGCCTTGCGCCACTCATTCACTCCGCACATTGGACGGTTTCATGATAGCAGGCCCCGCGGAAAAAGGCAAGAGGCTGGACGCAAAAAAATGTCTTTCGGAGGATGGGCCAAATTTTTTGGCACAGATTTGGCTATAACTTACAAAGTTGAAAGAGACGCTTGACAGATGCTTGTGCATCTGCTATGGTGAAATTAGCTTTTACATGGCAACTAGATAAATTGCGCAGGAGTGAAGAGAAGCGCGGCTGTCTGTGGACAGTCGCGCTTTTGCGCGTTCTGGGGGGTGGAGCAAAGAGATGAGCATGACAGTCCGGTCTGGTCTGTTATGCTCTTTGTGTGTGAGGGGGTGTTTATGTCAACTGTGAATCAGTCCTATCCGTCTTCTCAGAGAGAAAGGATGTGCCAACACATGAAAAGAATCAAGAACGCAAAATTTTGGGTCGCGCTCTCGCTGGTCATCTGCCTGATCAGCATGATCTTCTCTTCGGCGATCCAGAGCAGTTTTGGCAAAGTGGCCGTGGATGAGCTCAGATTAGTGGACCGCTCCGGTTTCTCGGTCAGTGCGTTACTCTATCGGCCGGATACCGCCACAGCAGAAAACAAGGCTCCCTGTATCATAACCATTGAAGGCTGGTACAATAATAAGGAGATGCAGGATCTGTACTCTGTTGAGTACGCCCGTCGAGGCTATGTAGTGCTGGCCGTGGACATGCATGGCCATGGCGACAGCGAGAGTACCAGCGCAGACGATCTCTACTCCTCCGCAGTGGGTGTAGATGCGGCGGTGGAACTGGCTGGCTCTCTTCCTTACGTAGACAACACCCGCATTGGAATCACAGGCCACTCCAGCGGCGGGGCAGC
>CAJLWS010000323.1 GCA_905210385.1 uncultured Eubacteriales bacterium
CTCGGTGCCCGCATGCGTCATGCCGATATGGATGGGGTAATCGCACCGCGCGCTCATCGCTTCGCTCGCCGCGATGGTGTCTTCCACCTGCGTGCACTTCATGGATATAGCGATGTCGTCAAAATCAAACCGATTGAGCAGCTTGACATGATAAAACGCACTTTCGACCATCGCCTCGCAGGTCGGCGCGCCGTACTTTGCCAATATGTCTTTTTCGAGCGAACCTCCGTTAACCCCGATGCGGATGGGAACGGAATGCGCCGCGCACGCGCGCGCGACCGCTTTGACCCGGTCGTCACCGCCGATGTTGCCCGGGTTGATGCGGATCTTGTCGATCCCCTGCGCCGCCGCCTCCAGGGCCAGGCGGTAGTCAAAGTGGATGTCCGCCACCAGGGGCAGGGGGCTGGCCGCCTTCAGCGCCCCGATGGCGCGGGCCGCGGCCATGTCCGGCACTGCCACCCGGACGATGTCACACCCGGCAGCGGCCAGGGCACGGATCTGGCCCAGGGTGGCCTCCACGTCATGGGTGGGGGTATTGGTCATGGACTGGATGGACACCGGAGCCCCACCGCCCACAGCCACCGAGCCCACCTGGATCTGTCTGCTCATACTCACACCCCTCCGTTAGGTGAAGATCTTCCACACATCGTTAAACGCCACAAGCGCCATCAGGATCAGCAACAGCACAAAGGCTACCCCATGGACGTAGCCCTCGTACCGCTCTGGGATCCTCCGACGGGCCACCAGGCAGATCAGCCCGTTGAGCAGGACGAAGAAGATCCGCCCGCCGTCCAAGGCCGGGATGGGCAACAGGTTCATCACCGCCAGGTTCACCGCGATGAGGGCCATGAAGTAGAACACGTTGAGCAGGCCGTCCACCCAGGTAGCGGACTGGCTGCCCACGTCGGACACCACATCCACGATGCCGATGACGCCGTACAGCTGGTCTACGCCCATCCGGCCAGTGACTAGGTCGCCCAGGCTCATCCACACAGTGCGCACGAAGTCCACCGTGATCAGGAATCCCTCCCGGAGCTTTCCAAAGAAGTTCAGCTCCTCGATCTGACCGAAGATCAGACCAAAGCCCTCATTGGTCTGACCCTCGTACTCATACTCAATGCGGTACATAGGCAGGTCGTCCAGCACCACCCGCTTTCCATCCCGCTCCACCACCAGGTCAATGCCCTGGCCGTCGTTCCGGGAGAGAAAGGTGAGCACGTTGCTATATACCCACACCCCGTGGCCGTCGATGCTGACGATTCGATCGCCCACCATCAATCCGTCCTCTCCCTGGCAGGTGAAGCCGTCGGCAAAGTCAGTGATCACCGGGGCCCGCACCGCGCTCACCCCGGAGTAGAGGAGCAGCACAATGATCAGGCCCATGAGGAAGTTCATGAAGGACCCGGCGCACAGGATGATGATTTTCTTCCATCCCGCCTGGCGGGAGAAGGCCCGGGGGTCCCCGGTGTCTTCATCCTCCCCTTCCATGGCGCAGTAACCGCCGATGGGCAGCGCCCGCAGGGAATACTGGGTCTCCCCCTTCTGCCTGGACCACAGGGCGGGTCCCATGCCGATGGCGAACTCGTTCACCTTCACCTTGAGCAGCTTTGCGGTGAAGAAGTGGCCGAACTCATGGACGGCGATCATCACGCCGAACAGCAGGATCACCAGCAGGATATACAGGATGCGCTCCAACAGTCTGTCACCTCATCATTTCATGTACTGCGGCCCGGGCAGTCCGGTCCGCTTCGAAAACATCCTCTAGGCCATAGCCGCAGGTCTTTGCCTCCACCCGGTCCAGCGCTCCGGCCACCAGCCTGGGAATGTCAAGGAATTTCACTTTATCCTCCAGGAACAGCGCCACCGCCGCCTCATTGGCCCCGTTGAGGATGGCCGTTGCAGTTCCCCCCCGCTTGGCGCAGTCCAGAGCCAGGGCCAGGCAGGGAAACGCCTCCAGATCGGGGGCGGCAAAGGTCAGGGGCGGGCAGGTCAGCAGGTCCAGGGGTGTGGCGGGGCCCGCCGTCC
>CAJLWS010000324.1 GCA_905210385.1 uncultured Eubacteriales bacterium
TGGCCAGCACCTGCTCCGACCGGGTGGCCGCCCCGTAGTAGGAATGGACAAAGTAGACATACGCCTCCTGGTCCAGCCCGACAAACAGCGGACAGTCCCCGTGAAAGGTCAGGCTGTTCCAGCCGATGTGGGGCAGCTTCAATTCGGTGGGGATACGCTCCACTGTCCCCCCGATGAGGCCCAGGCCCCGGCAGGGGCGCACCTCCGTCCCCCGCTCAAAGAGCAGCTGCATCCCCAGGCAGATGCCCAGAATGGGCTTTCTGCCCACCTGGTCCAGCAGGGGCTTTTCCAGGCCGGCGGCGCGCAGCTTGTCCGCCGCATCGGGAAAGGCCCCCACCCCGGGCAGGATGACGGTGTCCGCCAGCTCCAGCTCCCCTGCCTCGCTGACGATTCGGCTCTCCCGCCCCAGGTATGCCAGGGCGTTGGCCACGCTCTTCAGATTTCCCACGCCATAGTCGATGATCGCGGTGTAACCCATATCTCCTTTACACCTCTTTCACAGTGCGCCCTTGGTGGAGGTGACGCCCTGCCCCTCCACCCGCACCGCGTCCTTCAGGGCCAGGCCCAGGGACTTGAACAGGGCCTCGGTGATGTGGTGTGCGTTCTCCCCGTACAGGCATTTCTGGTGGAGGGTGAGCCCACCGTGGACGGCGAAGGCCCGCATGAACTCCTTGGTGAGGCAGCTGTCATAGGCCCCGATCATGGGCTGGGGCATGGATGCGTCAAACACCAGGAAGGGGCGGTTGGACAGGTCGGCCACCGTCAGGCACAATGCCTCGTCCATGGGGACGAAGGCGGAGCCGAACCGGCGGATGCCCTTCCGGTCCCCCAGGGCCTGGCGGAAGGCCTGGCCCAGGACGATGCCCGTGTCCTCCACCGTGTGGTGGCCGTCCACGTGCAGATCGCCCACCGCCTTCAGCTCCAGACCGAAACCGGCGTAGAAGGCCAGGGCGGTGAGCATGTGGTCGAAAAAGCCGATGCCGGTGTCCACCCGCACCTCTCCCCCGTCCACGCAGAGATTGGCGGTGATGTCGGTCTCCTTGGTCTTGCGGGAGAGGAAGTAGGCCCGCACCGGGCCCTCCCCCTTTTGATACACAGGGACGTCCATGGAAAGTCCTCCCTCCTCCGGGAGCGGCGCGCACGCACCCATTTCCCGGTCCAAACTTCTATCTTCGATCTCTCAATCTCCCTCAAACCGCACCTGGATGGAGTTGGCGTGGGCGGTGAGCCCCTCCGCCTGAGCCAGGGTGACGATGTCCTCCCTCACCCGGCCCAGCTCCTCCCGGTCATAGCGCAGTACGCTGGTCTTCTTTACAAAGGCGTCCACCGACAGCGGGGAGAAGAACCGGGCGGTGCCGCTGGTGGGCAGCACGTGATCCGGACCCGCCATGTAGTCCCCCAGGGGCTCCGGGGTGTATGCGCCCAGGAAGACGGCCCCGGCGTTGTGGATGAGGGCCATCACCCCCTCCGGGTCCCGGGTGGCGATCTCCAGGTGCTCCGGGGCAATCTCGTCGGCCAGCCGGGCGCAGTCGGCCAGGCTAGTACATACGATGGCGCAGCCGAAGTCCCGGAGGGAGGCCTCGATGACCTCCCGCCTGCTCAGCGTCTCCACCTGCCGGGCGATCTCTCCGTCCACCGCCCGGGCCAGCTCTAGGCTGGTGGTGAGCAGCACCGCCGAGGCCAGGGGATCGTGCTCCGCCTGGCTGATGAGATCGGCGGCCACATACCGGGGGTTGGCTGTGTCGTCGGCGATGACCAGCACCTCAGAGGGTCCGGCCACCATGTCGATGTCCAGGCTGCCGTACACCATCCGCTTGGCCGCCGCCACGTAGGCGTTGCCCGGGCCCACCAGCTTGTCCACCTTGGGGATGAAGCCCGCCCCGTAGGTCAGGGCGGCCACCGCCTGGGGCACCGCCAGTTTCACTTCCGAATTTCCGCCGCCCTGGCAGACAACCAGCGCCCCGCGGTAGGTGGGGCTGATACTCCTGGCTACCACCGGACTGTCCTTCCCGCTTTCTG
>CAJLWS010000325.1 GCA_905210385.1 uncultured Eubacteriales bacterium
GTGGACCGGGCGGCCTCTCTTCCTTACGTAGACACCCCCCGCATTGGAACCACAGGCCCCTCCAGCGGCGGGGCAGCCTGTGACATGGCCATCGCCATTGACAACGAACGAGAGACACCGCTTATCAGCGCCGTGCTGTTTCAGGCCTCCACTTGGGTAGACGATACCGGTGTAGATCACAGTGCTGATTTCGGCACCCGGGATGTGGGCATCATCGCCGATCTGTATGACGAATTTTTCTTCTGGACAGAAGATGAGAACGGCAACACTGTGGCACCCAAAGATTTCGCAACTACCGATGACGCCAAGAACTTTGTCAATTTCAACGCCGGTGCGGACGGTGTCTCCGATGTGGTGTCTGGGCAGTACTACACCAGCGGTGACGCATTCCGCGTCATCTACCAGCCGGACTGCACCCATCCTCAGGTTCACTTCTCCACGGAATGCGTAGGATATGGTGTTTCCTTCTTCCAGGATGCCCTGGGCGCACCCAACCCCCTGCCCGCCTCCAACCAGGTCTGGCCAGCAAAAACCGCGTTTAACTTCCTGGGGCTCGTTGGCATCGTGATTTTCCTGCTGTCCTTTGTGGTAGCCATGCTGAATACCTCCTTCTTCTCGGTGCTAAAGGAAAAGGAACTGGTCCAGCCCGTCCCGGTCCCTGACGCCGGAGGCAAGGCCTGGTTCTGGATCAGCCTGATCCTGTGCGCCATTTTCTCCGGGGCCAGCTATATGTGGACCATCGCCAACCTCTACTCCAAGACTACCACCGTATTCCCCCAGACAGGGCCGCTGACCATGGGAATGTGGTCCTTCCTGTCCGGCATCTTCGCCTTGGTCATCTTGCTGATCTACTATTTTGCCTACGGGAAGAAGCATGGCTGCTCCCCCGCTGCCCGGGGCGTGACCCTCAGCCTGAAGAAGCTCGGCTACACCATTCTCCTGGCTGTGCTGGCGGCGGCGCTGGCCTTCCTGATCCTCTTCTTCGCCGATTACTTCTTCCAGACCGATTTCCGTCTGTGGGTACTTACCTTGAAAGCCTTTGATGCCGACAAGGTCCTCATCGCCCTGCGGTACCTTCCCTTCTTCCTGGTCTTTTACCTCATCAACTCCGTGGCGGTCAACTGCTTCAATTACAACACCATTGGAGGAAAGAAGGGTTGGGGCAACGTTATCATCCTGTCGGTCTTTAATATTCTGGGCGCACTGGTTTTCCTCATCGTTCAGTATGGTACCTTCTTCTCCACCGGTCTGCTGAAGTGGTACTCCACAGAGGGCTGGCGGATCAGCGGCATCTGGCTGTACCCCGCCATTGTCTATCTGTTCCTCGCCCCCATCTTAAACCGCTTTATTTATAAGCGCACCAAAAATCCCTATCTGTCCGCCATCATTGTGGCCATTCTGATCACTGTCATGTGCGTTGCCAACACCACCACAGTGCTGGGCGGCGGCGCCGTGGTCGCGGACAACTATTGATTTTCCAGAACTGGCAACACAACCTCAACCATCCACAGCAAACAGCCCCGGGAAGCTTTTCAAGTTTCCCGGGGCTGCATTTTTTCTATGACAATTCACTGCCCCATCCGGGCGCAGTGGAACACCTTTTTGCCCTTTTTGATGATGACGCCGTCGCCGCCGCAGTCGGCGCAGCACAACCTGGCGTTGGGGTCGGTGACCTTCTCGTCGTTGATGGTCACGCCCCCCTGCTGGATGAGCCGCCGGGCCTCTCCGTTGGAGGCGGCCAGGCCGCACTTCACCAGCAGGGCCAGCACCCCGATCTGGCCGTCCTGGAAGTCGTCCATGCACAGGCAGGTGGTGGGCATGTTGGACTTGTCCCCACCGGTGGAGAACAGGGCCCGGGCGGCAGACTGGGCCTTGTCCGCCTCCTCCTGGCCGTGGACCAGCTTGGTCAGCTCGTAGGCCAGGATCTCCTTGGCCTCGTTCAACTGAGAGCCCTCCCAGGTGGACATCTTGTCGATCTCCTCCAGCGGCAGGAAGGTCAGCATACGGATGCACTTC
>CAJLWS010000326.1 GCA_905210385.1 uncultured Eubacteriales bacterium
TTAGTTGGCTTTCTCCGAACGAATTCACTGTCCAATATGTTTGACAAACCTACACAAATTCACACATTGTTTACGGATACCCCATTGACGTTGACATCTTGGAAGATTATCATAAAGAATGTATTAAAAAAGCAATTTCCAGGTTCAGGAGGTGAATGGGGATGATTCGACAGTGGGTCGGCCGGTTTATGATGGGCCGCTACGGTATGGATCAGCTGAACACGACCATTATGGTGGTGTATCTCATCCTCTATGTGGTGTTCCTGTTCACCCGCCTGGCCGTGCTGGACCTCATCGTACTGGTACTGCTTATCGTCACGCTCTTTCGCATGCTCTCCCGCAACATTGACCGCCGCCGTGCGGAGAACGCCCGGTTCCTTCAGCTGGTGCGCCCCGTCTGCCGCCGCGTCAAGTCCTGCCGTACCCGGATCCAGGACAGGGAGCACCGCTATTTCAAATGTCCTAACTGCGGGCAGCAGATGCGGGTTCCCCGAGGGAAAGGGCGTATCACGGTGCACTGCCGCTCCTGCGGCGCAACCTTTGAAGAGAAGAGCTGATCGGTGGTTATAGGCAGATCTGGAAAGCAGGGGGTGCCCTTTTCCATTCCCCCTGGAGTGGGTACTTCTGCAGAAAGGGCCTTTGCCCTGACCATGGTATGGCGTCAGGACTCGTGATAAACAGCACCATAAATCGTGCATATGAGACAAAGCAGGAAGCGCGCTGCGCTTCCGTTTGCGTTTCAGGGTGCTGCAGATGGGCCTGGCTAGGGCGGATAGCAGAAAGCCCGCCTGCCGGGTTGGCGGGCGGGCGTCTTTGTTTTACATTTGGGCAGCACCCTGATCCTTATGATTGACCGTCACGTTGTCCCGGCTCATTTTTTGCCGCAGCAGCATGAAGTTGGGCATGCCTCCGGCGGCGCACACCTGCTTGGCCAGCATCTCCGCATAGGGAAATAGCTGGTGGTAGCACTGCACATGAAAATCCCGCTTATCCTCGTCAGTGACAGGACCGCCGGTGATGGAAAATACGCCCATCAGGTCCACGGACACGAAAAACCGGTGATCCGGGCCGTCACTCTTGTCCTTGACGCACTGGTAGAGCTTGGCGATGCAGCGGGTATTGTCTGGGGTATAGCTCACAGAAAAGGAAAAATTATTTTCCAGCTGTACCTGGCCGGGCTTATCCAGCTTGTTGAAAAATTGCAGGTCTTGCAGCTTATAGGAAACCATATTCAGTTCAGCCATGGCTTGCACCTCCAAAACGGATTTATACTATTCTATCACACCCGCCTCGCGGACGCAACCGCTCGATTTCCTGTTGCCAAAATGGCCAGTTCGTGATATTCTGTCAAACCTGACTGCTGTGATATCCGGCGCTCGTTGCACAGAGGTGTGGACGGCACTTTTCTTGAGGTGATATGATGAATGATACGACAGCCGCCATCCCCCCACGGCCCATGAAGGGCCGCGGGGCCCCTGATGATTTCCATCCTCGGGCGAACTGAATTCGCCCTGTGGAAATGGCCTGCGGCCATTTTGCGCCGCACTCGCGGCGGGCGTTGCGCGCCTGTGGCGATGGCGGCACTCTTCTTGAGGTGATACGATGAATGATACGATAGCCGCCATCGCCACGGCGCTGGCCCCCTCCGCCATCGGGATCTTGCGCCTGTCCGGGCCAGAGTCTGTGGCAGTGTTGGACCGAGTATTCACCCCCGCCCACGGGGGACCGATGTCTGGCCGACCCGATCGCACCCTGGTCTACGGCACTCTCACGGACCCAGAGGGGCAGGCCATCGATTACTGTTTGGCTACCATTTCCCGAGCCCCCCACAGCTACACTGGGGAGGATACCGCCGAACTGCAATGCCACGGTTCCCCAGCTGCCCTGGTGCTGGGCCTGGAGGCCCTGTTTGCCGCCGGAGCCCGGCAGGCCCAGGCGGGGGAGTTTACCCGTCGGGCCTTTCTCGCCGGTAAACTGGACCTGACCCGCACCGAAGCCATTGCCGATCTC
>CAJLWS010000327.1 GCA_905210385.1 uncultured Eubacteriales bacterium
GCGGGCCGGCCGGCCCTACACCGCCGTGGCGCGGCTGGCCTGGGAGCGCCCCCGGGGGGAGGTGGCCCGGCTGACCAGCGGGGACCACATCACCGACACCGCCCTGCGGGGGGCGGAGGAACTGCTGGCCCAGGCGGAGGCCGATAAGGCGAAATTCCAAGCGAGAGCGTAGGAGGACGAAAAGGCCATGATCAAGGCGGCTTTCTTCGATGTGGACGGCACCCTGGTGTCCTTTCAGTACGGCATGATCACAGAGCGGGTGCGCGCGGATCTGCTGGCCCTGCGCGCCCGGGGCGTCAAGCTCTTCCTGGCCACCGGCCGGTCCCGGCAGGACCTGGCCCGCACCGGTATGCTCCGGGACCTGACCTTTGACGCCTATGTGACACTCAACGGCCACTGCTGCTACGACGACCGGGGGGTCTACCTGGACCAACCTATCCCCCGGGAGGACCTGGCGGCGGCCTGCGGTGTGCTCCGGGAGAGGCCGGAGCTGGCGGTTCTCATGGCGGGCAACGGGGAGAGCTACGTCAACCAGCTCAATGACCGTGCCCGGGAAATTTTCGACTATATGCACACCCCTCCCTACCCGATACGTCCTCCGGAGTGGATGCTGGAGCATAAGATCTACCAGTTCATCCCCCTGGTGGGGGAGGGGGCGGAGCAGGTCTTCCTGGACGT
Organism: uncultured Eubacteriales bacterium; assembly: GCA_905210385.1. Lineage (GTDB taxonomy): Bacteria > Bacillota > Clostridia > Oscillospirales > Oscillospiraceae > Enterenecus. The sequence goes on from CAJLWS010000327.1 coordinate 679, forward strand.
GATGCCCCATTGTGTCAGCACCCGCTGGCACCCCGAGGGGGTGGACATCATCCCCGCGGGGGACGGCAAGGCGGCGGGCATCCGGGCCACCCTGGACCGCTATGGACTGGGAAGGGAGGAGATCATCGCCTTTGGAGATGGGATCAATGACCGCTCCATGCTGGCCATGGCGGGGGTGAGCGTGGCCATGGGCAACGCCGTTCAGGAGGTAAAGGACGAGGCGGACTTTGTCACCGACTCGGTGGAGGAGGACGGGGTGTGCCGGGCCCTGCGGCACTTCGGCCTGCTGCCCTGAGGGAAAAAAGAATTGACATTGATTTTTCCCTGTGCTATGATGCTGACAATGTGTGGATGAGGAAGAGTAACAGGAGCCTGCCTGCAAAGAGAGACCCCGGCTGGTGGAAGGGGGAGAGGCACTCCTGCGAATACCCCTCGGAGCGGCCCCCTGAACGGCGAAGTGCCTGCGTAGGGGCGGACGGGTGCGCCCGGTACAGCGCGTGAGTCTCTGACTCTCTGAGGCCGTTTTCGTGAGGAGACGGCGAACAGAGGTGGTACCGCGTTTCATCGCCCTCTGTCCCAACGGGACAGGGGGTGTTTTTTACGCAGCGGACAACAGAAAATCGAACCAGGCTGGGCGTGCTGTTCGTCTTTCTGGCCGCTGTTCTGTACAGCATCGGGGGACTGTGCATTAAGGTCATCTCCTGGAACGGCCTGTCCATCAACGCCGGGCGGAACCTGGTGGCCCTGGCGGTCATCGGGATCTATCTCCTGGCCACCCGGCACCGGCCGAAGTTCAACCGTTGGATCCTGGTGGGGGCGGTGTGCATCTGCGGCACCAACAGCCTGTTCACCGTGGCCAACAAGCTGACCACCGCGGCCAACACCATCGTCCTGCAGTTCACCGCCCCCATTTTCGTCATCCTCCTGTCCGCGGTGTTCTGGCGGAAGCGGCCCAAGGGGCTGGACCTGATCGCCTGCGCCGTGGTGCTGCTGGGGGTGCTGTGCTTCTTTGTGGACAGCCTGGAGGCCGGCGGGATGCTGGGCAACGCTCTGGCCCTGTTGTCCGGGCTGAGCTACGCGGGGGTGTTCCTCCTCAACGACCTGCCGGACAGCGACCCCATCTCCTCCGTGTTCTGGGGGGATGTGGCCAGCGTGGCCATCGGCCTGCCCTTCCTGCTCCAGGAGACGGATTTCTCCCCGGTGCCCATGACCAGCCTGGTCATCCTGGGCGCCTTCCAGGTGGGGCTGGCCTATATCCTGCTCACCATCGGCCTGCGCAACACCCCGGGAGTGACCCCCTCCCCGGGGTCGGGCATCGAGCC
>CAJLWS010000328.1 GCA_905210385.1 uncultured Eubacteriales bacterium
GCACCGGCAAGGAGCAGCACATCACCATCACCTCCTCCACCAACATGTCCAAGGAGGATGTGGATAAGGCCGTGCGGGAGGCTGAGCAGTTCGCCGCCGAGGACGCCAAGCGCAAGGAAGAGGTGGACACCCGCAACCAGGCCGACCAGATGGTCTACCAGACCGAGAAGACCCTGGAGGAGATGGGCAGCAAGCTGTCCGCCTCTGACAAGGGCGACATCGAGAGCAAGCTGAACCACCTGAAGGACGTCCTGAAGGGCACTGATACCCAGGCCATCAAGAACGCCACCGAGGAGCTGACCAAGGCCTTCTACGCCGTCAGCGAGAAGCTGTACAACCAGCAGGGCGGCCAGACCGGCCCCGGCCCCGACATGGGCGGAGCCGCCGGCGGCTCCACCGGCTCTGCCGGCAACGGCGACGACAACGTGGTGGACGCCGACTACGAGGTTGTGGACGATGACAACAAATAAGAAGCGTTGAGCCGTCGCGAGCAGCCCGGATGGACCGGAGCGAGGACGAGCGGAGGGGCGCAAAGCGGCCCGCAGACCAGTCCGAGACGGAGGGAAGCCGGGCGTCGTGAGCAGGCGAAGCGTGACAATCAGAACGATCTCAACAGTCCGCGCGGGCGGGGCAGCGCCCCGCCTGCGCGGCATCATGCTCATGGAGTGGGGTATGCAGTGCATTAGATTGACCACGGTACGGCCGGGCGTCAGATCTCCACTCTCCCCACATTGAAAGTTGGTGATAATATGCCAGATCAAAAACGAGACTACTATGAGGTTCTGGGAGTGTCCCGCACCGCCACAGACGATGAGCTGAAAAAGGCCTACCGCAAGCTGGCAAAGCAGTACCACCCGGACATGAACCCGGGCAACAAGGAGGCCGAGGCCAAGTTCAAGGAGGTCAACGAGGCCTATGAGGTGCTGTCCGACAAGGAGAAGCGGGCCAAGTATGACCAGTTCGGCCATGCCGGGGTAGATCCCAACTTCGGCGCCGGAGGCGGCGGCTTCAGCGGCTTTGACATGGGAGACATTGACCTGGGGGATATCTTCGGATCCTTCTTCGGAGGCGCCTTCGGCGGCTTCGGCGGCAGCCAGCGCCAGGCCAACCCCAACGCCCCCAAGCGGGGCGCCTCTCTGCGGGCCAACCTGACCATCTCCTTCCGGGAGGCCATGGCCGGTGTGGAGAAGGAGATCAGCCTCAACCGGACGGAGAACTGTGACACCTGTCACGGCTCTGGCTGCGCCGCCGGCACCACGGCGGAGATCTGCCCCGACTGTCACGGCACCGGCCAGGTACGCATCCAACGGGGAGGCGGCGGCTTCGCCTTCACTACCACCGCGCCCTGCTCCCGCTGCCGGGGCACCGGCAAGATCATCCACCAGCCCTGTCCCGACTGCCATGGGGACGGCCAGGTGCGCAAGCACCGGAAGATCAAGGTGCGCATCCCCGCAGGCATCGACGACGGGCAGACCATCTCCATGCGGGGAGAGGGCAACGGCGGCCTGAACGGCGGGCCGGCGGGCGACCTGCTCATCAACATCTCCGTCATTCCTGATCCCCGGTTCCAGCGGGAGGGCTCAGACCTGTACCTGGAGCAGCCCGTGTCCTTCACCCAGGCCGCCTTAGGCGCAGAGCTGCAGATCGACACCATTGACGGCAAGGTGAAGTACAACCTGCCCTCCGGCACCCAGACAGGGACCACCTTCCGCCTGCGGGGCAAGGGGGCGCCCATGGTCAACGGCCGGGGCCGGGGAGACCAGTACGTCACCGTACGGGTCCAGGTGCCCACCAACCTCACCGAGCAGCAGCGGAAGGCGCTGCAGAACTACGCGGAAACCATGGGGGAAGGGTCCCCCCCACCGGCCACGCCGGTGAGGGATTTCTTTGAAAAAAAGAGGAAGAAGAAAAACTGAAGAAGCAAGCTGAGGGCAGCCCATTCGGGCTGCCCTCAGACCGTCGACAAACCCCGCTGC
>CAJLWS010000329.1 GCA_905210385.1 uncultured Eubacteriales bacterium
TCTGGTGCAAGAGAAAGTACCTCGTCTGCCGGGACGAGACCCGGCGGTTTGTAATCAGGAGGCCCGTCATGGAAATCGTGAAAATCAAGGACAACAAGAAACGGTATCTCCCCCTGCTCCTGCTGGGGGACGAGCAGGAGGACATGATCGACCGCTACCTGGAGGAGGGGGACCTGTACGTCCTATACGATGGGGACGAGGCCCTGGGGGTGTGCGTGCTCACCTTCCCGGAGGCAGGGACGGCGGAGATCAAGAACTTAGCGGTGGACCCCGACCGCCAGCGCCGGGGGCTGGGCCGATACCTGGTGGACTTTGCTGCTCAGGCCTGCGCCTCCACCTGCTCCAAGCTGCTGGTGGGCACCGGGGATAGCCCCCTCACCGTCCCGTTCTATCTCGCCTGCGGCTTCCGGGAGTCCCACCGGGTGGCCAACTTCTTCACCGACCACTACGACCACCCCATTTTTGAGGCTGGCCGCCAGCTGGTGGATATGGTATACTTTCAAATGAAGCTGCCCCGGGAGAATTGAGTCCGCGCCGCCGGGGAAGGGGAGGAGAACATGGAATGAACGCCGCGCTGGAATATAACGCCGAGGGCTGTATGCTCTTCTCTCTGGACTGCCCCGGGGCCTTCGCCCGGGGAGAGACAAGGGAGGCCGCCGTGGCCAAGCTGACCGGGGAGGTGGCGCCCTCCTGCCGCTGGGCAGGGTGGGATGCACCCACCGGGCCGGTGCGTATCACCCAGGAAAAGTTTCAGCCGGAGCTGCGGGTGGAGGACGGGGACAGCGACATCCTCCTGGACGGAGAGCGCCTGCCCATGGAGGGGGAGGAGTACCGGGCACTGCGCTTGCTGGTGGTGCGGTCCGCCCGGGATTTTGATACCCTCTATGCCAGCATCCCCGACCCGGATTACCCCCTGGCACCGCCCCGGGAGACCTTTTACGGGGCGTATCCCAACACCGCAAGAAAGATGTTTGACCACACCAACCGGGTCACCTCCTACTATGTGGGGGAACTGGGGGTGGAGATGGACGACCTGCCCGGCTGTCTGGAAAACCGCCTGCTGGGGCTGGGAAAACTGGAGGACTTGCCCGGCTTCCTCACTCAGCCGCCCCGGGTGGGAAGCTACGGGGAGGCGTGGTCCCTGCGCAAGGCGCTGCGCCGGTTCCTCTGGCACGACCGGCTTCACGCCCGGGCCATGTACCGCCGGGCCGAGGCGGTCTGGGGAGACAGAATTTCCAATCCGTTCGGATTTTGAGCCTGCACAGAAAGGAAACAGAAAGGAAGAGATACTATGACGAAGAAAGAAAAGCTCCATGCCCTGCGAAGCGACCCGAACGTCCACTACAACTGCGCTCAGTCTATGTTTATCCCCTTCGCGGAGGAGATCGGAATCACTCAGGGGCAGGCCAACGCCATCGCTCTGGACTTCGGGGCGGGGATGGGCTGCGGGGGAACCTGCGGCGCCCTCACCGGCGCGCTTATGGCAATGGGTGGGCTGGGCCTGCCCCAGGAGAAGCGGGAGGAACTGACCGCCTGGTTCCTGGCTCAGCACGGCTGCATGAACTGTAACGGGCTGCTGAACGGCCTGCAGCGCCACACCCCGGAGCAAAAGGTGCGGTGCGACAGCATCCTGGCCGGGTGCATGGACTGGCTGTGCCGGGAAACAGGGATGGAGTAAGCCAGGCCCTGCCATTTCATTGAAAAAGGAGAACCCATGGAATCCATCATTGAAATTCTGGCCCGGGAGTTGGACTGCTGGGGCCAGTATGTGGAGAACATCATTAAGCTGCTGGATGAGGGGAACACCGTCCCCTTCATTGCCCGCTACCGCAAGGAGCTCCATGGCGGTATGGACGACCAGCGCATCCGGACCCTGGCCGATCGGCTGGCCTACCTGCGCAATCTCCAGGCCCGCCGGGAGGAGGTGAAGGGGGCCATTGAGAACCAGGGCAAGCTCACCGGCGAGCTGGC
>CAJLWS010000330.1 GCA_905210385.1 uncultured Eubacteriales bacterium
GGGCAAACCCGATGCGGCCCATGCCGGTGTCGGCCTTGAGGTGGATGTGTCCCCTGCCGCCTGCCGCCACGGCGGCTTCGCTCAGGGCGTGTGCCTGCGCAAGGGAGTAGCAGGCCACAGTGATGTCGTTCTGGATCAGAGCGGCGGCGTAGGCGGGCTGCACATGCCCCAGAATGAGGATGGGCATGGCGATGCCCTTCCCCCGGAGCTCCCGGGCCTCGTCCAGGCTGGAGACGGCCAGGTAATCCGCCCCCAGCTCCTCCAGCTTCCGGGCCACCGGCACCGCCCCGTGGCCGTAAGCGTTGGCCTTCACCACCCCCAGGAATTTGCTGTCGGGGGCGCAGGCGCGCAGGGCCCGGTAGTTATGTTCCAGATTGCCCAGGCTGATCTCCGCCCAGGTCCGCATGGTCTCCAGTTTCATTCTGCGTCATCTCCATGGTAAATTTGGTAAAGGTCAGCTCCAGCCGGCAGGTCCCGTCCACGCTCACCTCCGCCTGGAGCAGGGCGTGGGTGTCCGGGTCCAGCCAGAGCTCGTACTCCGTCCCCTCCCCCTCGTTCCGCTCCGGGTCCCGGCACTGGAGGTGGAGCTGCCGCCCCTCCCCCGCCTCCTGCCAGTCGCACCGGGCGATATAGCCGGTACACACCTGCTCCATCAGGGCGGGGATGGCGGCGATGGGGGTGAGCCCATCGGCGTCCAGCGCCCCGATGGACAGCCCCGCCCCGTCGTACTCCAGGGTACCCTCCCCGTCCTGAATCCGGGCGGTGATGCCGGAGAGCAGCTCGGGGCTGGTGACGGTGAGCACCGTCTCCCCCTCCCGCCGCCACTGGACATCCAGGGTGAAGGCGTACACCTGCTGGTCATAGTGGGCGGTCACCTCCACCTGGCCCGTCCAGCCCGCCAGGGACAGGTACTCCCCCCGGATGAGGGTAGTGAGCTGCTCGGGGCTGTCGCTCTCTGCCTGCTGCCCGCCGCACCCGGCCAGCAGCAGGGTCATCATCAGTACACAAGACAGCAGCTTGCGCACTTTTGTTGCCTCCTATGCTTGATTTTCCAGTCTGACAAATCGGGATCTATAAGATAAAATATTTCTTCATTCGTGCATACAAGGTTTGTTTATCATCATCAAGTAATAGAACCTCTTTTTTCAGAGCATAGTGATGGGCAAATTCCGTATCTATGTATGAGTGATTGTTAATGAAGATTGCATTTTTATATCGTGGCCTCACATGCAAATGCAAATGAGGATTTGGTGCTGCTTCTTTGTAAAAGTCATTCAATAAACAACTCCAATTACTTAATTCCGCTCCTAATATGTCCTTGTAGATATATTCTAATCTATCTATCACTGTTTTCAATTCAATCCATTCAGAAATATCCAGTTCTGAAAAGCTTCCACAATGTCGATTCAACACCAAAATACATCTGCCTACATAATCCTGTACATCTGCTAAATAAACAGACCAATGCAGTGATTTATGCAGTAGCCATTCGTATTCTTTATAATCACACCATTCGCACATGCTTAGCATTCACGTCTCCAAATTTCGATTTATCCCTCTCCCGCGCCCAGCTCCTTGATGGCGTAGGGCAGCTGCTCCACAAGGTCGGAGGGCAGCATGCCGTACTCCCCCTTGTCCGCCGCGGCCAGGTCGCCCGCCCGGCCGTGGAGCCACACGGCGCACACCGCCGCCCGGCCGGGGTCCAGCCCCTGGCCGATGAGGGCGAGGATCATCCCTCCCAGTACGTCGCCGGAGCCTCCCTTGGCCATGCCCGAGTTGCCCGTGGGGTTGACAAAGCACCGCCCGTCCGGCCAGGCCGTGATGGTGCGGTGGCCCTTGAGCACCAGCACACAGCGGTGCTCCGCGGCAAACCTCCGGGCCGCCCCCAGGCGGTCGCCACCGGACAGGTCGCCGCCCAGCCGGGCAAACTCCCCGTCGTGGGGGG
>CAJLWS010000331.1 GCA_905210385.1 uncultured Eubacteriales bacterium
GGGGGGGGGGAGCCGCTGCTGACGGAACTGTACAGCAAGCTGCGGGGAAACGGCCTGGCGCCCCGGACCGTGGTGTGCTATGACCGGGAGGCCTTCACCTATACCCCCGGCAACGTCCGGGTCACCCTGGACCGGAACATCCGCACCGGGTTGAGCCCCCTGGACTTTTTCCGTCCGGAACGGTTTGCCCTCAGGCCCCTGGGCGGACTTACGGTGCTGGAGGTCAAATACGACGCCTTTCTGCCCGACCTGGTGCGCATGGCGGTGCAGGTGCCCGGCCGCCGGGGGGGCGCCTGCTCCAAGTACGCCCTGTGCCGGCGGTTTGACTGAGATAAGACAACAAGAGAAGAGGAGTAGCTGCTATGCCGACGTTTACCTTTCAGGACATTTTCAAGTCCAGCTTTCTGGAACGCCTGGACAGCGTCTCCCTGCTGGACACCGCCATCGCCCTGGCGCTGGCGTTTTTCCTGGGCCTGTTCATCTTTCTGGTCTACAAAAAGAGCTACGCCGGGGTAATGTACTCCCCCAGCTTCGGCGTGACCCTCATCGCCCTAGCCCTGATCACCACCCTGCTCATCCTGGCAGTGACCAGCAACATCGTTCTCTCCCTGGGCATGGTGGGCGCGCTGTCCATCGTCCGGTTCCGCACCGCCATCAAGGAGCCCATGGACATCGCCTTCTTGTTCTGGGCCATCGCCGTGGGCATCGTGCTGGCCGCGGGGCTGATCCCTCTGGCGGTGGTGGGCAGCCTCTTCATCGGCGTGGTTCTGCTGGTGTTCTCCCGGCAGAAGAACGGGGAGTCCCCCTACATTCTGGTGGTCAACTGCGCCACCCAGGACGAGGAGGAACAGGTCCGGGCCCTGGTGGAGGACCGGGTGCGGCGGCTGAATCTCAAGAGCAAGAGCGTGTCTCCCGGCCAGATCGAGCTGAATTACGAGGTGCGCCTCCGGGACGGGGACGCCGGCTTCGTCAACGAACTGGGAGAGATGGCGGGGGTGGAGCACGTGGTGCTGGTCTCCTACAACGGGGACTATATGGGATAGCCGCCATGATCCGACACCGACACGTGGATCTGATCTGCGCCATGGCCATGGCGCTGGCCCTGATTCTGACCGGGCTGCTCTTTTTCGGAGAGGCTTTGGGCATCCGGTGGTCCTCAGCCGCACCGGAGTATGCCTCCCGCCTCTTTGACGACAGCCGGGTCCACACTGTGGACCTCCAGGTGGAGGACTGGGGGCAGTTCATCGCGGACGCGCCGGCGGAGGAGTACGCCCCCTGCACGGTGGTCATCGACGGGGAGGAGTTTCACCAGGTGGGCCTGCGGGCCAAGGGGAACAACTCCCGGCGGCTGACGGAGGAATACGGTCTGAGCCGGTACAGCCTGAAGCTGGAGTTTGACCACTATGTGGACGGGGGAAACTACCACGGTCTGGACAAGCTGTCCCTGGACGCCTCCTTCCAGGACAACAGCTATCTGAAAACCTGGCTGGTCTTTGATATGATGGACTACATGGGGGTACCCACCCCCCTGCGCAGCTATGTGTGGGTGACGGTGAACGGCCGGCCCTGGGGGTTGTTCCTGGCCATCGAGGAGCCGGAGGAGGCCTTTGCCCGGCGGAACTTCGGGGTGAATCACGGCCAACTCTACAAGCCGGACTACACCTCATTGAATGCCGAGAACGCCGACGTGGCCCTGCGGTATGTGGACGACGACCCGGACAGCTATCCCAACATCTTTGACAACGGGAAATTCAATGTGGACGAAGACGACCAAACCCGGCTCATCCAGGCGCTGGAAACCCTGGCCTCCGGGGAGAACCTGGAGCAGGCGGTAGACGTGGATGAAGTACTGCGATACTTTGTGGTACAGGTGTTTGTGATGAACTGGGACAGCTACCTGGGCCACACCGGGCACAACTACTTCCTCTATGAGG
>CAJLWS010000332.1 GCA_905210385.1 uncultured Eubacteriales bacterium
CCGCCACGGGCCCGCTGGAGCAGCTCTTGTTCCTCCATGAGGACACCTCCTCTCTCAGAAGATGAATAGTTCTCTCAGCAAAGATCCCGCAGGATACCACGGGTCACGGCTGCGAAGTCCTCCGCCGTCTCCATCCTGCAGATCTGCTCCTTCCAGTAGGCGGCGTAGGGCACCCCCTTGAGATACCAGGCGTAGTGCTTGCGCATCTCCAAGCAGGCGATCCTCTCTCCCTTGTGCTCCAGGGCCAGGGCGAACTGCCGCCCGGCCACCTTTACCCGCTCCGACAGAGGGGGCAAGGGAGGAATCTCCTCCCCCGCCACGGCGGCGGTGCACTGGCTCAGCAGCCAGGGGTTGCCGAACACCCCGCGGCCCACCATGGCCATGTCAGCCCCGGTGTAGCGCAGGATGCGCGCCGCGTCCTTCCCCGCAAACACGTCTCCGTTGGCGATGACGGGGATGGACACCGCCTGCTTCACCTCCCGGATATAGTCCCAGTTGGCCGTGCCGGAGTACATTTGGGTGCGAGTGCGGCCGTGGACGGCCACGGCGGCCACCCCCGCGTCCTCCATGCGGCGGGCAAAGTCCACGCAGTTGATGGATCCCTTGTCCCAGCCCAGGCGGAACTTCACCGTCACCGGCACCCCTGCCGCCCCCCGGATGACGGCGCGGATGACCCGCACCGCCTTGTCCGGGTCCCGCATGAGGGCGGAGCCGTCCCCGGCGTTGACCACCTTGGGGACGGGGCAGCCCATGTTCACGTCCAGGATGTCCGCCCCCGACCGCTCCAGGGCCAGGGCGGCCCCCTTTTCCATGCACGCCTCGTCGCTGCCGAAGATCTGGACGGCGGCGGGGTGTTCCTCCGGCCCTAACTTCAGCAGGGAGGCGGTCTTTTTATCCCCGTAGCACAGGGCCTTGGCGCTGACCATTTCCGATATGGTGTAGCAGCCGGACAGCTCCCGGCACACCGTGCGGAAGGCCAGGTCGGTCACCCCGGCCATGGGGGCCAGGGCGATTTGGGTTGGGATGTCTACGGTTCCGATCTTCACGAAAAAACTCCTTTGCTCTGCCCGGCCCGGCGGGGAAACCCGCGGGGAGGGCCGGGGCACTCGTTGGCAACATCATAGCATATTTCCCGTCCAGGGGCAAGACAGGTTCCGACGGCCTTTTCCTGTAAATGGAATTATAATGGCGCAAACGGTACCAAAGCGGAGGGGAAATCCATGACTGCAAAAGAGAAAGCCCGAAGGGACAAGCGGGACAAACGGGACAAACCCGCAGGGCTGGCCGCCCCCCTGGCCGCCCGCCTGTCCGACTGCGCGGTGCGCTTCCTGCTGGGGGCGGTGCTGTCGGGGGCGGAGATCCAGGGGGGACACGCCCTGTTCGGCCTGGCGCTGGTGGGGGTGTGCCGGCCGGGGGCAGAGGGGCTGTCCGCCCTGCTGGGGGCGGCTCTGGGCTATCTGTCCTTCCGGGGGTTCGTAGGAGGGCTGCGGTACATCGCCGCGTCCATGATGGTGTACGCCGTGGCCCTGGCCCTGGGGGAGTTTCAGATCTATCGGCGGCGGTGGTACATGCCGCTGGTGTCCGCCGCCCTGAACGGGCTGGTAGGCTTCGTCTACCAGTCCGCGGCAGGCTGGGGCGGCCCGGCCGCGGCAGGCTTCGCGGCCGAGGTGGCGCTGACGGCGGGGGCGGTGTACTTCTACCGCCTGGCCTTTGAGCTGTGGGAGGGCCACCGGCCGGGGGAAAAGCCCACTACCCAGCAGCTGGCCGGGGCGATCTGCCTGGGGGCCACCCTGCTGATGACCTTAGAGCGGGTGACGGTGGGGGAGTGCTCCCTGGGGCGGGTGCTGTGTGTGCCGGCGGTGCTGCTGGCCGCGTGGAAGGGGGGCGTGGGAATGGGGTCCGCCGCCGGGGTGGCTGCG
>CAJLWS010000333.1 GCA_905210385.1 uncultured Eubacteriales bacterium
CCCCGCCCGTCCGGGCCTGTCCGGCGCGGGGCGGCGGCATTGACTTCCGCCCGGGGTTGGAGTAAAATACAAAGATAACACGATTTATGGACCATCATTCGCGCTCAGAGCACTGGGCCGCCGATGGCAGGGAGGCCTGGTAAACCATGATGACACTGGAAGATTTCAAAGCGGCCCGGCGGGTGCTGGACGGGGTGCTACACCCCACCGACCTGATGTACAGCCCCTTTTTCTCCAAGGCCACGGGGAACAATGTATACATCAAGCCGGAGAACATGCAGGTCACCGGGGCGTATAAGATCCGGGGGGCCTACTTCAAGTGCTCCACTCTGACCCAGGAGGAGAAGGAGCGGGGTCTCATTACCGCCTCCGCCGGCAACCACGCCCAGGGGGTAGCCTATGCCGCCCAGGCGGCAGGCATTCCGGCCACCGTGGTCATGCCCACCACCACTCCTTTGGTGAAGGTGAACAATACTAAGGACTACGGCGCCCGGGTCATCCTCCAGGGGGAGACCTTTGACGATGCGGCCGCCCTGGCCGCTGAGCTGAGCGAGAAGGAGGGGCTGACCTACGTGCACCCCTTTGACGATCTGACCGTGGCCACGGGGCAGGGGACCATCGCCTACGAGATCTTCAAGGACCTGCCCGACGTGGACGTGATCCTAGTGCCCATCGGGGGGGGCGGGCTTGCCTCTGGCGTGGCCACCCTGGCCAAGCTGCTCAATCCCCATGTGAAGGTGATCGGGGTGGAACCGGCGGGAGCGGCCTCCATGAAAGCCAGTCTGGAGGCAGGCCATGTGGTCACGTTACCCCGGGTGGAGACCATTGCCGACGGCGTGGCGGTGAAGACGCCGGGGGAGAAGGTGTTCCCCTACATCCAGCAGAATGTGGACGAGATCCTTACTATTGAGGACGACGAGCTGGTGGACGCCTTCCTGGACGTGATGGAGCGGCACAAGATGGTGGTGGAGAATGCCGGGCTGCTTCCCATGGCCGCCCTGTACCATCTAGACTGCAGAGGATGCAATGTGGTGCCTGTCCTGTCCGGAGGCAATATGGATGTGATTACCATTTCCTCCCTGGTGCAGCACGGGCTGATCAACCGCAGCCGCATCTTCACCTTCTCGGTGCAGCTGCCCGACCGGCCCGGCGAGCTGCTGCGGGTGGCCGAGCTGGTGGCCCGGGAGAGCGGCAACATCATCAAGCTGGACCACAACCAGTTCGTCAACATCAACCGCCAGTCCGGGGTGGAGCTGAAGGTCACCCTGGAGGCCTTTGGCAAAGCCCACAAGGAGGAAATCCTCAGCAGCCTGCGGGGAGCGGGGTACGATGTGAAGGAGGTGCCCTACACCGGCACCTTCTCCTGAGGGAATCCTTAGGGTTCCGTCCCCAGAGTCCCCGTCAGGTTTCGCCTGATGGCGACCTACTTTCTGTGCGAACAGAAAGTAGGCAAAGAATCGCTTAGGGGGTGTCAAGCCGAATCGAACCGGCAAAGGGCGCCAGCTCTCCAGGCTTGCCTCCCCCTAAGAACCCCCTTTAAGGGCACGGGAGCGTCAGTGGGAGTGCCTGCTTCTCCTTCCGGCGTCCTGGACAGGACGGTGCGGCGGTTTCCCTGACGGCCTCCGGCCTTGTGCCGCCAGATCTGTCAGCCAGTACGCCCCAATGGGGCGCCTGGACTGGCATGGGCATGAGGCATGTCCTTCTACCGCCCGAACCGGAGGCCCACTAAGTTCGCAGCCTTATTCCCAGGCAGGCGCCCGATGGGGTGCGGAAGATTCCCGAAAGCAAGTCCGCGCAAGGCCATGGGCCGTCGGGGGAATTGCCCGCGCCGTCGTACGTTGCGCGCCGGAAAGCTGTGCCGGCACCTCTACTGAGCGGGGGGATACCCAAGGGGGGGCACGCCC
>CAJLWS010000334.1 GCA_905210385.1 uncultured Eubacteriales bacterium
TCAAGTTGAATCCTCCATAGTTCCTTCCTGCGTCGTACTTTCCGACCCGCCCAGCATGGCCCGGCGGACGGAAACCATGTTCCCGTTGACGAGGAGCGCGTTTCCGCCATCCTCTTCGGGCACGGGGTTCATGTTCTCCAGACCTCGGATGTCGTTCATCGACAGCCAGCCGTTCTGCCGGCCGATGGCCAGGGCCCGGTTGCGCACGATCGCCCCCAGCCAGCCCTTGAACCGCTCCGGCCGCTGGGGCGGGATGGCGTTCCACACCGCCAGGGCGCAGTCGCTCAGGCACTCCTCCACGTCCCGGCTGTCGGCCAGCAGCCGCCGGGCGATGGCCCGGCAGTAGGCCCCGTATTTCCGCTCCGTCTCCGCCACCGCACCCTCGTCCCGGGCAAAATACAGGTCGATGAGCTGTTGGTCCGTCATGCTGTCACCCCCGCTGTGCGGAATCGTCCTCTGCCTGTATAGAGTGTCAGATCCGGGCAATGGTCGCACCAGGCCGGAAAAAAATTTACCCCTCCCCGCCGCACCGCGCCAGCAGCCACCGGAAGATGGCCCCGCCGTCCACCGTGTCCCGGCGGGCCTTCGCCCCCGTCATCCGCTCGGGGTGGAACTGCACGCACAGCAGGGGCAAGGTCTCATGCTCCAGCCCCTCCGCCACGCCCCCCTCGCTCCAGGCGGTCACCCGCAGCCCTCGGCCCACCCGGCCTATCCCCTGGTGGTGGTTGCTGTTCACCTGGTACATCGGCCCATACCACCCCGCCAGCAGGCTGCCCGGCAGGGCCCGGACCGGGTGGACCACGTCCTTCTCACCCTGGTGGAAGGGGACCAGTCCCTCTCCCAGGTCCTGGATGAGGTCGCCCCCCGCCCACACATTGGCCACCTGGTGTCCACGGCAGATGGCCAGTACTGGCTTCCCCGCCCCCAGAAAGGCGTCCAGCAGGGCCAGCTCCGCTTTGTCCCTGGCCCGGTCGATGTCCCGGGAGCCCCGGTTGGCCTGGCCGAACAAGGCCGGGTCCAGGTCGCCGCCTCCCGCCAGGATCATCCCGCCGTACTCCCGTGGATCGGGCTCCGGCAGGTAGGCCGGGCAGGGCCAGCCCCCGGCGGCGGCCACCGCCCGCTCATAGTTGACCGGGTCCCCCCCGCCGGTGGAAATCAGGATTCTCATGGTCTTACCCCCTCGCAGCCTCTTGCTTTCTCCTGCTGGGCAGGACGTCGGTCACGGACAATCCCTGGGCCAACAGGGCGGCGGCGTACAGCACCAGCCCCAGCAGGGCGGTGAGGACGCAGGCCCAGCCCTCCGGGCAGCCCGCCCCCAGCAGCACTCGAAAGAACAGCCGGCACCACAGCCCCATGAACACCGCCGAGAGCAGGGGCCGGACGAACCAGGGGAACACCTTGGGCTGCAGCCCGGCAGCCCGCAGCACCGATATCAGGTTCAGCCCCGCTCCTACCACGGCAGACAGTACGAATCCGAATACGAATCCCTCCAGCCCCCACTGGGGCACCAGGGCCCAGGTGCAAATGAGCTGGGCCGCGTCGCTGAGGATGGCATTTCGGGCCCCCCGTCCCTGGAGGCCCAGGCCATTGAGGGCTCCCCCTAGCACCGACTGGGAGCACCCCAACAGGGTACCCACGGCCAGGGGGAGAATGAACTCCCCCACCTGGTTATTTTGGAACAGAGCACGGCCTACCGTGGGCCCCACTACCGCCAGCAGCGCCATGGCGGGTGCCATGAGCAGGGAGGTGGCGGACACCACCCGGTCCAGAAAGCCCGCCGCGGCCTGGCGGTTCCCCCGGGCGGTGCGCCGGGCCAGGTCGGGCACCATCACCAGGCACAGCGCCCCGATGAACCCGGTGGGCAGGGCCAGCAGGGGCAGGGTCATGCCGCTGACCA
>CAJLWS010000335.1 GCA_905210385.1 uncultured Eubacteriales bacterium
CCGTACCAGGAAGCCGTGGCGGGTGGCGTTGCCGATGGCGGCCATGATGGCGGTGGGGGTGGCCAGCACCAGGGCGCAGGGACAGAACACCACCAGGATGGTCACCGCCCGGATGATCTCCCCGCTGACCGCCCAGGTGAGGACGGCGGCGGTCAGGGCGATGACCACCACCCAGGTAGCCCAGCGGTCGGCCAGTCCCACGATCTTGGCCTTGCCCGCGTCGGCGGACTGGACCAGGCGGATCATCCGCTGCACCGAGCTGTCCTCCCCCACCTTGGAGGCCTCCATCTCAAAGGCGCCGAACTGGTTCACCGTGCCGCTGGACACCTGGTCGCCCGGCCCTTTGTCCACAGGCAGGGACTCCCCGGTCATCACCGCCTGGTTGATGGAGGTCTGGCCGCTGAGGATGATGCCGTCTACCGGTACCGTCTCCCCGGGAAGCACCCGGAGCCGGGCGCCCACCTGTACCGCTTCGGCGGGGATGACCCGCTCCCCACCATCAGAGAGGACCCGGGCAGTCTGAGGAGTCAGACGGACCAGCTTTTCAATGCCCGCCCGGGCCCGGGCCACCGTGAGCTCCTCCAGCAGGGCGCCCAGCTGCATGATGAAGGCCACCTCTCCGGCGGCGAAGTGTTCCCCGATGCACACCGAGGCGATCAGCGCCATGGACACCAGCACGTCGGCCTTGATGTCAAAGGCAGTGACCAGGCCGATGATTGCCTCCAGGACAATGGGCAGGCCGCACAGCACAATGGCCACCCAGGCAGGGTCCAGGGGCAGGGGGACCGGCGCGAAGAGGCTCAGAAGCAGGGAGAGGCCGGACAGGACCAGCAGGACGATGTCCTTCCGGATCCCGCCTACCTCCAGCAGGGCCTCTAGTTTTTTCATGAGTGCATGCATACCTTTTATCCTCCCTAATACCTATGGGGGTATAGGTATATTATAGAAGAGAGGTAGGTGCCTGTCAAGGGAGGAGCACGAGAAAAATGGGTCGGCTTTGGAGGCCGCCGACCCGCAGAAGGTCTACATATTGGCAAACCGCTCCACCGCCTTGGTGAAGCTCTCAATAGTTTTCTCTGCGTCCCCGTGTTCGATGCCGTCCCGGACACAATGGCGGATATGCCCCTCCAGCACCACCTGGCCGCACCTGTGGAGGGCGGACTTGGCGGCGTTGATCTGGGAGAGCACGTCCTCGCAGGGCACGTCCTCATCCACCATGCGGTCGATGGCCTGCACCTGGCCGATAATTTTCCGCAGTCTGCGGTGAAGGTTTTCGGAATCCATGCACTGTCTCATGCCGTTGTCTCCTCCCATATGGGGATCCGTATGCTGTTATTATAGTGGGTTTTCCGTTCCTGTCAAGGCTGCGGGGAGTGGCTTGCCGGAAAATTAGTGGAAGGAAAGGAAAGAAAATGGTTGCAAATTCGGCGGTTCAGATGTAAAATATAGACAGGCATTCATGGGCCATTTTTAGTCGACTAAAAATTTAGCCGTCCCAGTTGATGGGACGGCATACAGGATTACTGCGGTCGATTGGAAAGGCTGGCTCCCGGTATGGGGGCGCGGCGGACGCGGGCCTATGGCGTGTCTGGAATGTGGAGCAGGATGTCTTCTACCTTGCAGGAAAGAATGTTGCACAG
Organism: uncultured Eubacteriales bacterium; assembly: GCA_905210385.1. Classification (GTDB taxonomy): domain Bacteria; phylum Bacillota; class Clostridia; order Oscillospirales; family Oscillospiraceae; genus Enterenecus. The sequence goes on from CAJLWS010000335.1 coordinate 1,641, forward strand.
GTCATTCAGGGTGGCGGTGGAGATATTCCGGTTGTGCTTCAGAGAGTCCAGGGTGCCCCGGCTGAAGGAGTAGTCCTTGATCAGCCCGTAGGTTGTGATTCCCTTGCGTTTCATGGTCTTCCAAAGCGGGTCGTATACGATCACGGCGTCCACCTCCCTATGCCATCATTATTATATTTCTTGACAAGTGTAGGTTTGTCAAACATATTGGACAGTGAATTCGTTCGGAGAAAGCCAACTAA
>CAJLWS010000336.1 GCA_905210385.1 uncultured Eubacteriales bacterium
CCACCGTCTCCAGCGCCTGCACCGCCCGCTTGAGCTTCTCCTCGTGGCTCAAGTCCAAGGCGTGCATGCCCAGGTAGACGTTGTAGGCGGCGCTGTACTCCGGCAACAAGTAGTAGTTTTGAAAGATGTACCCAAAATTTCGGTTGCGCTCGGCCTCGGTGGACCGGCTGCCGCAGCGCAGATTCTCTAGATCATCGGTGCTGATTTGTCCCGTGTCAAAGGTGTCCAGCCCCCCCATAGCGTTGAGCAGACTGGTCTTTCCGCAGCCTGATGGGCCCACGATACACACGAACCCCCGGTCGGGCAACTCAAAGGACACATCGTACAGCGCCTGACTGGCCAGCTTACTGCGCCGGTCATAGGTTTTGCTCAGATGGCTGACCCGTATCACGCAACCGCCTCCCTATCTATCACAGTCCAGTCCAGATCCGGGGCGAACCCGGAGTTGGGATATCCCTGCCGCTTTAAAGACCACATGGACCAGGCCGCGGTGATCAGGGCGGCGGCGAAGTGCACCGCGCACAGCAGAAGGCGCAGGGATGCAGGCAGCCAGCGCAGCAGCCGGGCTACGCTCTCTATTCCCAGTAAGCCGCACGCCCCGATGGTTCCAAGGCCGATCACCTGACCGCACACCGCCAGCAACACCACCTGCCACAGAACGGACAGCCGGGCGGTTTTGCAGTTTAGTCCAATGCGGCTAAGGATGCGGTAGCTCTCCGTCTCCATTCCAAACATGGCTCGGAACACCACCACCTGCAGGGCAATGACCACCGCTAAGGCAATGAGGCACAGACGCAGGGTCTGGGTGCGTTCTGCCACCAATGCGGAGTCCGGCCAGATAGAGCCCTCCCGGTAGGGGGAGATGGCGGCATAGCCCAGCTTATGCAGGGCGTCCAACACCCGATCGGTGTAGGCGTAGTCTTCGATGGTCAAGGATACCTGGTCTCCCCCGCCGTCTCCCAGCGCCGCCTCGAAGGTCGCCGGGTCCACCTCCAGCACGTTGTTGGCGGTGGACTGGTGGGAGCCAATCACCTCCAGCGTCACGCTTCCCGGCTCCTCCGGGGTACTCACGGACATCTGAAACATCCCATCCTCCGGGTCGCCCTCCCGATCCAGGTAGAACTCGTATATAGAGTTTTCCATCCGGGCCTGACCTGGCTCCAAATCATTGGCGGGCACAAAAGTCTGATAGCCATAGACCTCCCCCTGGAATGCCTGGCCCACGGTCTCGTGGAAGTACAGCCCGGAGCCGGAATCGGTGACCCCCACCACCTGGGCTTCAAAATACAGGTAGGACATTCGGTTCCAGTTTTTCCCGTCCTGGAGGTATACTGGGACGGTCTGGCCCAAGAGGGAGTTGTCCCCCGCCGCCACTATCTCATAGAAATTCTCCGGAAGCCGCCCGGCGGTGAGAAATTCCTCCCTCTCCTGCAGCAACGGCACCGTATAGGCAAAGGCCATCTCCTCCGGATGCAGGGTCACTGACACCTCGGTCTCATAGACGTCATCCAAGCTGGGCCCTGTCGCGACCAAGGTGTGCTCCCAGACGAAGTCCACATCCTCCCGCCATGCGTAACGGATATCGTTGAGGTAGCTATACCGCTCCAGGCATTCCACATAAGGCACGGAGAGCAGGGTCTGCCAGTCCTCCTCCGTCAGCGCCTCCCCATCCGCCCGGCACACCACAATGCGCCGACTGTCCCCGTTGGGGAAAGCGGAGTCGTCGTACCGCTTGGTGGGGGTGTCGTCCAGGGCGGAGACGAAGGTCCCCGTCAGGGCGAACACCCCAAACACCGTCAGAGCAAAAAAACACACCATCAGGTTCGCCCAGAGGGGCCGGCCCCGCAGCTGCAGCCCCGCCACATAGCCGCTCAGCC
>CAJLWS010000337.1 GCA_905210385.1 uncultured Eubacteriales bacterium
GCCTTATCCTTCATCTTTTTTCTTCACTTGTCCAATATGTATTGTAATCCTACAAACATCGCCGTCTGCCTTGGGAGGCACGGGCGGCGATGTCCGTATTGCGATAGAATGCCATTTCATGTTAAAAAAATAACCATTTTAGTGCCGCAGACCGGGTTCGCTCCGGCAGGGTCATCGTCTGAGCCGCATCCGGGATCTGGTCCAGATAGTGGGCGTCACAGCCGATGAGGAAACGTAGCCCCGCCAGATCCGGGCGCAGGCGCAGCTCTGGTGGGCAGCGGGGGGAGAGTTCAGCCAGGGAGAAGCCCATAGCCGGGTCCCAGAGGCCCAGGTTGGACAGGACAGAGAAGGAGTCCCGGTCGATGTGGGCGGGATAGGCCACGCCGCCATAGCCGTGTACGAGCTCTGCGGCCTCGTAGATCCCAATGTCCGCCGCTCCGGCCAGCAGGGCGGTCTCCTCCCCGATCAAATGGTCCTCGCTGTCCATGAGAAGTTGGGGGCCGAAAAAGCGGGGATCGTTCTCCAGAGGCGGCAGTCTTTGTCGCACCAAGTTTCCAAAGGCTTGGGCAGAGGGGAGATCGGGAAAGAGGCATACCACATGGACCTCCTCCCGGCAGGTCAGCTCCATGCCCGGCAGAGCCAGCAGGCCGTACCGGTCCGCCGCCTGGCAGAAGGCGGCGCAGTTGCCCACGGTGTTGTGGTCGGTGAGAGCCACAATGTCATAGCCCGCCAGGGCGCACATACCTGCCAGGTTGGAGGGGGTCATGTCCTCGCTGCCGCAGGGGGACAGGCAGCTGTGGAGGTGGAAATCAAAGGAATACTCCTCCATGGCGGTCAGCTCCGCACATTGGCGTCCAGCAGGCCAGACAGGCTTACGGCACACCGGTAGGTGGAACGTGGGGTGCCCAGCAGGTTGACACCCTGGAGGCGGGCCTTCTGGAGCAGAGGAGGGTCGGGTTCTACATCCTCAGTGAGGATGACGCAGGCCAGGTCGGTGAGGGTAGCTACTGCCGCTACATTGACGTTGCTCATAATGGTCAGCCACACCCCATCGGCGGGGGCCCGGCCCATGACCCAGCTGAGCAGGTCGCCGCAGTAGCAGCCGCCGGACACCGTCCGGCCGCCGTCCTCCAGGTGGAATACCGTCAGGTCCAGGTCGTGGATGAGTTCCTGCACAGTGGTCACGAAACACACACCCTTTCTGTATCGGCCAGTCAGCTCTGGGATGGAGTGTCCTTGGGGAGGCTCCGCCGGCGCCGGAAGGGAGCGGGAAGGTATTCATCGGCGTCATCCCGACCGGCCATATGCTGCATACGTTCCCGCACCTTGAAGATGCAGTCGTCCTCGCTGGCTCGCCCCATGACCACGTCCTCGGCGAAGGCCCGGCAAGAGGGGGCGCCGCAGGAGCCGCAGCGCAGGCCGGGCAGCTGCTCCTCCAGTTCCTGGATTTTGCGCATCTTCTCCATGGCCACCCGGCGGTCCGGGTCCAGCAGGAAGGTGGGGTAGTATTCGGGCTTTTGAGTGGAAGCAATGAGCTCGTCTACCCGGGAGCCGGGCCGATAGACGCTACGGGCTTCCGGAAGGTCCCCCATCAGGCGCTTCATGCGCATGCGGGCGATGAAGGGGTTTTCCACACAGAAGCACCCCCCCAGGCAGCCCTCCGTGCAGGCCCGCAGCTCGATGAAGTCCGCCTCGGGCAGCCGGCCGTCCTCGATTTCCTCCAGCATCCGGATGACGTTTTCAATCCCGTCTACCGCTACATACCGCTGGGCCCGGTGGGCGTAGGATTCTCCGCCGGAGAAGGCCCAGCCCACGCCGCCCCGGCCGGCCAGAGAGAGCTGGGGCAGGGGCTGACCGGCC
>CAJLWS010000338.1 GCA_905210385.1 uncultured Eubacteriales bacterium
ACGGCCACAGCCAGCAGGGCGAAGATGAGCTGGCGCAGGGAGAGACCGAAAAACAGGCTCTCCTGATAGTTTCGCACTTCCTTGTTGATGCGGACTTCTATGGTTGGTCACCTCTCTTTGCGTTTTGCCAGACAGCCCCTTGTAAATATGTTCCGCCTATGCTAACATACCGCAAACCTGAGTAAGGAGGGGCTGCTGAAATGTTCGGTTTGATATTTGCTTTTGGACTTTTGCTTCTCTGCCTGCTGTTCCGGGTGGCGGCGCGGCTCCGGCTGGCTGTTCCATTGGCTTATGCGCTCATCGTCCCAACCCTGTTCCACCAGTGGTACTACGCCCACTATGTCCTGGCCAACGGCATCTGGTGGGCCATGCTCATTTTAGCCGCCCTGTCCTGGGTGGTCTCCCTGATCCGGTGGGTGCGGCGGTGAGTTACAACCCCATGAGTTCCCGGATGAGGCGGTCGCTCATCTTCACCGCGCCCACCAGCACCAGCATGTTGAAGATAATCTCCCCGATGTAGTTCCACACGACGGTGGCCGGGGCCAGGGTGCTGTCCGCCATGGCCGGGGGCGAGGTGGCAAAGGCGGAGAAGATCACGCAGGCCAATACGATGGCGCAGCCCTCCAGGCAGATGGCGGCATAGGTCTTGAGGAAGGCCACCCCCATGCTGCTGGAGGGCTGCCCCGCGAAGCTGGCCAGGGGGATGGGGGCCAGGGCGGTGGCCATGTACAGCTTCAGGAACCTGCTGTATACCGTCAGGATCATCACCAGGGACAGCACCCAGATGAACAGGGAGCCCAGTAGGGTCACCGCCCACAGGGGAATGCTTTCCAGGAAGCCCACGTCCTCGATAATTGCAACCATCTCCTCCGGCAGCTCGGCGGCGGCAGACCCCGCCATGCCGGAGGAGGACAGGATGGTGTCCACCATCCCCTGGGCCACCCGGAACAGGGCGGTCATGAGCTCCATGCCGTAGGTCACCGCACCCTGGGCCAGGGCGAACCGGACGAAGCACTTGAATGCCATCTCCGGCTTTCGCAGTTCGGCAAAGCTGCCGCAGGTCTTGACCACACCCAGGACGAAGAACAACACCAGCAGGGCGTAGCCCACCGCCTGGAGGGCGCCGTGGATGCCTTGTATCACATCCCAAACCCCGCCGCCCTTGAAGTTCTCCGGACTGGTGCTCAGAAGCTGCCAGATTTCCTCCAGCCGGCCGTTCCAGGTGCCCAGGGCGGAGTTGATGTTATCCACGACCCAGTTCCCGCTTCCGATTTCTATCACCTTCTTTGCTCTGAATTTATATTGATATTTACTCGGTATTTTGCTATACTGGCGTTGAAGGGAGGCGTTTTTCATGCCCAATATCCGTCCCATTTCCGATCTGCGCAACAACGCCAACGAGATCTCCGACTTCTGCCGCCAGACCCGTGAGCCGGTCTACATCACCCGCAACGGCAGCGGCGACATGGTGGTGCTCAGCATCGAGGAGTACGAGCGCCAGCAGGCCCTCATCGACCTGTATGGCAAGCTGGCCGTGGCGGAACAGGAGATCGCCTCCGGCGCCCAGGGTGAGGACTTTCTCACCGTGGTCCGGCAGTTGCGGGAGCGTGTCCATGGAACGCTATAAGGTCACGATCTACCCCGCCGCTAGGCAGGACTTGCTGGACATCATCGACTATCTGAACACCCTGTCCCCGGAGGCCGCCCTGCGGTACTACGACCTGTTGACCGAGCAGATCGCCAGCCTGGAGCACCTGCCGGAGCGGTGCCCCAAACCGAAGGACCTGGCCCTGGCGGCCAAGGGCTACCGCTATCTCATCGTGAAGGACTATCTGGTGTTCTATGTGGTCGCGGGCGGC
>CAJLWS010000339.1 GCA_905210385.1 uncultured Eubacteriales bacterium
AGTAGACATAGGGCCTTTTGGCCTCATTTATATAGCTTGCCGCTTCTTCAATGCGGATATACTTGGCCGCAAAGGCCTCCTGCTTTTCAGCCGGGGGCTGGGGGGTATAGGCGCATTTTGCGATCTGCACATCCTTGGGCACATCAATGAGCACCGGGCCGGGCCGTCCGGAGCGGGCGATGGCAAAGGCCTCCCGGATAACATCGGCCAGCTGGTTGACATCCTTCACCAAGTAGTTGCACTTGGTGATGGGCATGGTGATGCCCGTGATGTCCACCTCCTGGAAGGAGTCCTTGCCGATAAGGTTCTCCGACACGTTGCAGGTGATCAGCACCACCGGGGACGAGTCGTAGTAGGCTGTAGCGATGCCGGTGACCAGGTTGGTGGCCCCGGGGCCCGAGGTGGCAAAGCACACCCCCACCTTGCCGGTGGAGCGGGCATAGCCATCGGCGGCGTGGGACGCGCCCTGCTCATGGCTGGTCAGGTAGTGGTGGATCTTCTCCTTGTAGCCGTGAAGCTCGAACTCGTCGTAGATGTTCAGGATGGTGCCGCCTGGGTAACCGAATACCGTGTCCACCCCCTGCTCCAGCAGGCACTCCATCACGATCTGGGATCCTTTCATGCGCATGGTTGCTTCTCCCTCCTTTGAAATTGCTCCCCCTTGGGGAATATAAGAAAAGGCATGGCCTGCGTCCTCATAGGACGAAGCCATGCTCCGCGGTACCACCTAACTTCCCCCAACATCGGGGGCCCTCTGCCCGGTAACGGCGGGATTCCGTTTCCGCCTACTGGGAAGGGCGCCTCCCGTTCAACGGAACTGCTCTCAGGGGACGTTCGCCGCATTTCGCTCACGAAGGCTCGCACCAGCCGCCTTCTCTCTGGGCTTGCGCGAAAGGGCTACTCGCCTGGTCACCGCATTTGACTGCTTTACACTGTTGAAGTTATGATACCCTCTCCCGGCCCCTTTGTCAATGCGGAAACACCGCGGGGCGCGAATTTTTATCATACTTGCCAAACTCTCCCCCGGCTGGCACCGCCCTTTGGCGTGAAAAAGCACGGAAACCCGCCCCCGGACCTGTGCCCGCGCTCTCCGCCCCACCCAGAACGCGGATTTCCCGATTGTATTTCTCCCCCGTTTTGTGCTATAATGGCCCAAACGCTTTACCGCATAAAATCGGAAAGGAGTCCTCCCCATGCGTTCTGACGTCGCCAAGAAAGGCATCCCCGCCGCACCCAACCGCTCCCTGTTCTATGCCCTGGGCTATACCAAAGAGGAGCTGGAACGCCCCCTCATCGGCGTGGTGTGCTCCTACAATGAGATCGTCCCCGGCCACATGAACTTGGACAAGATCGCCGAGGCGGTCAAGGCCGGGGTGCGTGCCGCCGGCGGCACCCCCATCGAGTTTCCTGCCATCGCCGTGTGCGACGGCATCGCCATGGGCCACATCGGCATGAAGTACTCCCTGGTCACCCGGGATTTGATCGCCGACTCCACCGAGGCCATGGCCATGGCCCATCAATTTGACGGGCTGGTGATGATCCCCAACTGCGACAAGAATGTCCCCGGCTTGCTCATGGCCGCCGCCCGCATCAACATCCCCACCATTTTCTGCTCCGGCGGGCCCATGCTGGCTGGAAGGCTGGAGAGCGGCCGGCGAACCTGCCTGTCCCATATGTTTGAGGCGGTGGGCGCCTACTACGCCGGCAAGCTGGACGAGGGCGGCGTGGAGGAGTATGAGAACCACGCCTGCCCCACCTGCGGCTCCTGCTCCGGCATGTACACCGCCAACTCCATGAACTGCCTCACCGAGGCCATCGGCATGGCCCTGCGGGGCAACGGCACCATCCCCGCC
>CAJLWS010000340.1 GCA_905210385.1 uncultured Eubacteriales bacterium
CTGCCACTGAAGAATCAACTCCGCCTGATAATGCAAGCAGTACTCTGCCGTCTCCGACTTTTTCACGGATCTCTTTAATTGTATTCTCCACAAATGCATCCATTTTCCAGGTTCCAGCACATCCGCATACTACGCAGATAACCACGTAGATAGCTTAATTATTATAAGCGGGATAAACTTTTTTGTCAAGCATAAAAAAGTGTTGACAAAGTCGTTTTTGGATGGTATTATAACTCTTGCGCTGAGTAAAACAGTGCGGCCACTTGCGCGAGTGGTGGAATTGGTAGACTCGCTGGCTTCAGGTGCCAGTGCTCGCAAGGGCGTGCGGGTTCGACTCCCGCCTCGCGCACCACGCCGGAGCAAAGATTCCTTTGCTCCGGCGTCTTTTTATACCCAAAGCCGTGTATTCACCTGTGTATATTTCTGGTTTGCGCGCCCGTTTCAAAGGAGGCTCTGTTCCGACCCATGAAGCGTATTTTTTCCCATCTGCGGCCCTTCCTGCCTCAGGTCCTGCTCTCCTCCCTGCTCATGGCGGCCGCCTCCCTGGGACAGCTGCTGCTTCCGGCACTGATGAGCCAGGTAGTGGACGACGGCATCTATCAGAAAGACTTCTCCGTCATTCTGCGCTGCTGTGTTTTGATGCTTGCCATCTCCCTGGTCTCCATGGCAGCCAGTGCCGGGGGCGGCAAGCTCAGCGCCGACACCGTGTCCGGCTTCACCGCCTCCCTGCGCGCGGGCATCTTCCGCAAGGTGATGGGGATGGGTCACGCCTCCTTCGGCCATTTGGACACCGGCGCCCTGGTCACCCGGTCCACCCAGGACGTAGAGACGGTGTCCTGGGCGGCCAGTACCCTATCCAGCAGTATCATCTCCATCCCCGCCATGTTCCTGGGAGGCGTTATTCTCTCCTTCCAGGTGGATCCCGTCCTGGCCAGCGTCATTCTGTGCGCAGTGCCCTTGGTCTTTGTCATCGTCATCTTCATCGGCCGGAAGGTCTTCCCCCTGTGGGAGCAATCTGACGCCTACATTGATCGGCAGAATGAGCTGATGCGCCAGCGGCTGCGGGGCATCCGGGTCATCCGGGCCTTCCGCCGGGAGCCGGTGGAGCATGAGAAGATCGCCGATGCCACCCATGTAATGGCGGACAATATCATCCGGTCCAATGTGGCCATGCAATCCCTCAACCCCATCGCCTCCTTCTTTCTCAACGGCGCGGCCCTAGTCATCCTTTATCTGGCCGCCGTGCGGATGCAGTCCGGGGCATCCGCCGCCACCGGCGGGGATGTGCTGGCCCTGGTGCAGTACATCACCTTCATCACCACCGGCGTGCTCACCGCCTCCTTCGCCATCGTCATGATCCCCCACACCCTGGTGGCCTGCCGGCGCATCCTGCAGGTACTGGACCTGCCCGACGACGGGGCGGAGCAGGGGGAGCAGGTACGGCTGGAGGGGGGCATCCGTCTGGAGGACCTCACCTTCTCCTTCGAGACCGACTCCGAGCCGGCGGTGCGGGACATCTCCCTGGACATCTCCCCGGGGCAGCGGGTGGCCATCATCGGCAGCACCGGCAGCGGGAAGAGCGCCCTGATCCATCTGCTCCTGGGCTTCCAGCAGGCCCAGAAGGGCCGGATCCTCTTTGACGGCCGGGACAGCCGGGCCCTGGCCGCCTCTTGCATCCGGCGGCAGATCAGCTGCGTGCTTCAGAAGACCGCTATCTACACTGGAACCATCCGAGAGAATGTGGCCATGGGCAGGCCGGACGCCACTGACGAGGAGATCTGGCGTGCCCTAGACATCGCCCAGCTGCGCCGCTATGCGGAGAGCCTGCCCCCGGGGCTGGACCACCGGC
>CAJLWS010000341.1 GCA_905210385.1 uncultured Eubacteriales bacterium
CCAGGGCAAGGGGCCCGGCTATGAGCGGTGGGCCAAAATTTACAACCTGAAACAGATGGCCGCTGCCCTGCAATTTCTCCAGGAGTACGGCCTGACCGACTATGACGAGTTGGCGGCCAAGACCGACGCGGCGGTGGATCAGGAGCACGCCCTGGCCGGGGAGCTCCGGGCCGTCCAGGAGGAGTTGACCCATACTGCCGCCCTCATGGGGGCCGTGGTGCAGTATGCGAAAACCCGGCCCGTGTTCGACGGCTACAAGGCGGCCAAGTACAGCAAGAAATATCTGGCCCAGCATGAGTCGGAGCTGGCCGACTACCGGGAGGCCAAGGCCACCATGAACGATCTTTTGGACGGAGCCAAGCTCCCCAAAATGGACGCCTTGAAACAAAAGCGCCGGGAGTTGACTGAGCGCAAAAAAGCCCTCACCGCACAATACCGCGCCGCGCAAAAGGAAATGCGGGAGTTGGTGACGGCGAAGGGCAACATTACCACCTTATCAATCTCACCGGCGAACGCGCCGATAAGGAACAGACCCGTTAGGGGCGGTTCCGCAGACAGACCTATGGGACACTTTGTCCCATAGCGGTGTCCCCGCGCAAACATGGTTTGCGTGGGGAGAGGAGGCGCAAGGGAGCGGGCGGAGTTTTCGCTGTTCTGTTGGCGGAAACGGAGCAGAGCGGACTTTGCGCCGACGACGGCGAGCTGCTGATGACGTTGAAGGTCAAGGAGTGAGCCTCCCGTAGAAAGAGGCGAGTCCTGCCTTGGGAAAGAAAGGAAGATCATGCCATGACAAGCCAATTCTACATGCCCACCCGGGTGGTGGCCGGACGGGACTGCGTCCGGGTGCAGGGGAGCCTGCTACTGCCTCTGGGGGGCCGCGCCCTGGTGGTTACCGGAGGGCACTCTGCCCGGCTGTGCGGGGCGCTGGACGATGTGACCGCTGCTCTGACCGCCAACGGGCAGGCCTTTGAGGTCTTTGACAAGGCGGTACCCAATCCCACCGTAGATTCGGTCTATGCCGGGGTGGAGCGGGTACGGGAGTTCGGAGCGGACTTCCTGGTGGCCATCGGGGGCGGCTCTCCTCTGGACACTGCCAAGGCCATTGCGCTGGTAGCTGCTCAGGAGGTTCCCAGAGAGGCATTATTTGCCGGAGGACTGCGGGACGAGGCCTTGCCCCTGGCCTGCGTGCCCACCACCGCAGGCACCGGCAGCGAGGTCACCCAGTACTCCATTCTCACCAACGACGAGGCGGGCACTAAGACCTCCCTGGCCCTGCCCTGCCTGTTTCCCCGTCTTGCCTTCCTGGATGGGAAGTACACCCTGGGTCTGCCCCGTCGGGTGAGCGTGAATACCGCCATCGACGCGCTATCCCACTGTGTGGAGGGAATGCTATCCAACCTGGCGGGAGATATTACCGATGCATTGGCCCGGGAGGGCTGCGGGCGCATCTGTGCCTGCCTGCCCGGCCTGGAGCGGGGAGAGCTGACGGAAGCGGAGCGGGACAGCCTGTTGCTGGCCTCCACCCTGGGGGGAATGGTCATCGCCGCCACCGGCACCACGGCGGTTCACGCCATGGGCTACTCCCTCACCTACCACCGGGGAATCGAGCACGGGCGGGCCAACGGCCTGCTGCTGCCCGCTTTCCTGCGCTTCTGCGCCCGGGGGAACGCCTCTCTGGTGGACAGGGCATTGTCCGCCTGCGGCATGTCTTCGGTGGACGAGCTGGAGGGGGCGCTCGGCCGTCTGCTGGGGGAGCGGGAGCGGCTGACGGAGGAGGAGATCCGGCAGTATGCCGCCAAGGCCATCCAGACGGGTAACATCGCCA
>CAJLWS010000342.1 GCA_905210385.1 uncultured Eubacteriales bacterium
CGCCCCGCCGGAGGACCCGCCGGGGGCCCGCTCCAGGTCCCAGGGGTTGCGGGTGGGACCGTAGAAGGAGGTCTCGGTGGTGGAGCCCATGGCGAACTCGTCCAGGTTCAGCTTACCCAGGCCCACCGCCCCGGCGGCGGCCAGCTTCGCCACCACCGTGGCGTCGTAGGGGGGCTTGAAGTCCCCCAAAATCTTGGACGCGCAGGAGGTCTTGACCCCTTTCGTGCAGATATTGTCCTTCACCCCCATGGGGACGCCGTACAGGGGGCTGACGGCGTCCTTGACACCCTTTTGCAGCTGCTCTGCCCGGGCCAGAGCCCGCTCCCCCTCCACGGTGATGAAGGTGTTCAGCGCCCCGTCCCGCTCTTCGATGGCCTCCAGGGCTGCCTGGGTGGCCTCGGCCACCGACACCTCGCCTTTTTTGATGGCCGCCCCAAGCTCCAGGGCGGTGAACTCTCTCAGTTCCATCTCTGTTCCCCCTCTCACTCCACGCTCTTGGGCGTGAGGAACGCCTCCTCGTCGGGCACCGGCGCATTGGCCAGCAGGTCCGAGCGGTCAAAGGAGGGCTCCACCACGTCCTCCCGGAGGACATTCTTCACCGGGAACACATGGCTCATGGGCTCGATGTCCGCAGTGTCCAGCTGGTTGAGTACGTCCATATAGTCCACGATCCGCTCCAGTTGGGCGGTCATGGCCTGCTTCTCCTCCTCCGGCAGTGACAGCCGGGACAGCTGGGAGATATAGTCTACCATCTCGGTGGTGATTCTCATCGATCATTACTCCTTCCTTAGCTGGAATCTGTTCTACGGGTCCAGCCGACTGCGATCCCGTGGGAACAGGCTGGCCTGCCGGATGTTGTCCAGTGAGCACAGCTGCATGGTCAGCCGCTCCAGGCCGATGCCCAGGCCGCCGTGGGGAGGCATGCCGCACTTGTGGATCATCAGGTAGCTTTCAAAGTCCGCCGGGTCCATGCCCCGCTCTTCCATCTTGGCCACCTGCTGATGCCAGTCGTGGATGCGCTGGCCGCCGGTGGTCACCTCCAGCCCCCGGAACAGCAGGTCGAAGGAAAGGGTGTATCTCGTATCGTCCGGGTCGTCCATGGCGTAAAAGGGGCGCTTCCTGGCGGGGTAGTGGGTGACAAAGACGAAGTCCGCCCCATACTCCTCCTGGAAATAGCGTCCGATGTTGGCCTCCTCCTCCGGCTCCAGGTCGTAGGGATCCCGGATCTGATACCCATACCTTTCGGCGGCCAGCCGCTTGGCCTCGTCAAACCGCAGACAGGGGATGGACGAGGCGTCGGGCAGCTCCACCCCCAGCAGGGCCAGTTCCCGGCTGTATTCCCGCCCCAGCAGCTCCATGGCGCGGCGGAGAAAGCCCGCCTCCACCTCCATAATGTCATAGAAGGAGCGGATATAGCCCATCTCGAAGTCCAGGCCGGTGTACTCGTTTAAGTGCCGGGGGGTGGCATGCTTCTCCGCCCGAAAGACGGACCCCACCTCGAACACCCGCTCATACACCCCCACCATGGTCTGCTTGTAGATCTGTGGAGACTGGGCCAGGTAGGCCTTCCTGCCGAAGTAGTCCAGCCGGAAGATGTTGGACCCTCCCTCCGCCCCTGCGCTGACGATCTTTGGGGTGTGGATCTCGGTGAAGCCCTCCCCGGTGAGGTAGTCCCGGAAAGCCCGGGTCAGCCCCTCCTGGAGCTTGAACACCGCCCGGCGGCGCAGGTCCCGGAGGATCACCGGCCGCAGGGGCAGCTCGGTGTCCAGGTGGAGACCCAGCTTCCGCTTGCCAAGAGAGACGGGCATGGGGGCGG
>CAJLWS010000343.1 GCA_905210385.1 uncultured Eubacteriales bacterium
GGCCACGCCGTCCGGTGGTTTCTTGAAACAGTTTACTTTTATTGACGTATCTCCGCCTGTCAGGAATGATGCCGGCCCTTAGGTTGATTTCTCCCATACAGCAGATACAGACCATGCACCAGTAGATCATGGTCGTAGGTGATTTCCCGGCGGCAATGGCGGAAGATCTCCGGCAGCTTCTCCCCTGTCGCCACCACCTTGGCGGCTGGGGTGCCGGCGGCAGCCTCCAGGGTTTCAATGACGCGGTCAAAAGCACCGGAGTATCCGTAGACAATACCCGCCCGCATGGAGTCCACCGTATTGCGCCCCAGCGGACTGTCCACCCGGCCCATGGAGATATGGGGAAGCTGAGCCCCGTTCTGGGACAGAGCCTCCAGGGCAATGCCCATGCCGGGCATGATGGCACAGCCCTCAAAGGCGGAGTGGCTGATATAGGAGAAGGAGACCGCCGTATGGGAGTTGATAACAATGACCGGGGTGGGATACAGCGCCATTGCGGCCACCGCAGATGCCACGATGTCACTGCCCAGCTGGTTGTGCACATCCGCCCGGATGTTCAGCCCGGTCTTCAGTCCGGGCCCCACGATTAGGGGCGCGTTCCCGGTCAGCCGCTGGATGGCCCTGGCGTAGATCCCGGTGACTGGCGGCACGACGCTGGACAGTATGGCCCCCTTGACCTGGGCGATATCGGCTCGATAGAGCTGAAAAACTCCCAGGATCCGAATGGCGCACTGGTCGTCGGTCATCCTCCGGTCTGTATCCAGTTCAGACAGGAAACTCAACTGCCCCGTCTCAGTAAACAGCGCAAAAGTGGTCCGGGTGTTCCCGATATCCGCGGCCAAAATCATAAGCTGAAGCTCCTTTTCCACAAGTCACGTTCCCGGTGAGGCTGCTCTGCTCTTCCTGTCAGCCCCGCCGGACGTCTCCTTCCAAGCTTGCCCTCCCCGGCAGTCATCAATCGGCAGCCCTGGCGGAAGGCCACCACCATCCATGATAGCATCCTTTTTCCAGGTTGGCAACGTGGATTTTTATGCCGGTTCTCTCCCCTGCATGGCCCCGGCGAAAGGTTTGCAAAAGACCCTGTCCGGTGTTAGAATCGAGACACGGTTATAGACTACTTCCCCACCAACTTTATCCTGCGGAACGGCAAGCTCTTCTATTTGGACTATGAGTGCAACGACTATATGGAGGAGTGGATCTTTGAAAACTGAGGCGTAAAATACTGGATCAGGACGCCTGAGCTTTTGGTCTACGCGCGGGAGCATAGGTACGGAACCGGGTGAAAGAGCGGGCGGTGCCTTTTAGCGCCGCCCGCTCTTGATCTTATCTCAAATCTTTTCCCGGATGACCTGCCCCATCTTTCTGGTGCCGACCACCGCCTCGCCGGGCTTGGCGATGTCGGCGGTGCGCCAGCCGTCGGCCAGAGCCTGGTCCACAGCCTGCTCGATGGCGTCCGCCTCCGCTGTCAGCTGGAAGGAGTAGCGGAACATCATAGCCGCGGACAGGATGGTGGCAATGGGATTGGCCTTATCCTGGCCCGCGATGTCGGGAGCGGAGCCGTGGATGGGTTCGTACAGAGCCGGATCGCCATCCCCCATGGAGGCGGAGGGCAGCAGGCCGATGGAGCCGGTGATCATGGAGGCCTCGTCGGACAGGATATCCCCGAACATGTTTTCCGTCACCAGCACGTCGAACTGCCCCGGGTCCCGAACCAGCTGCATGGCGCAGTTGTCCACCAGCACGTCCTCATACTCCACGTCGGAGTACTCCTCCGCCAAGCGGTGCATCACCGACCGCCACAGGCGGCTGGTCTC
>CAJLWS010000344.1 GCA_905210385.1 uncultured Eubacteriales bacterium
CCGTCTCCTCGATGAGGGTGGGGATGAAGCGCAGGGCAATGGACATCATCATGGCCAGCTCATGGACGGGGAAGCGGATCTTCTTCAGGGGGCCCAGCAGCCGCTCCAGGGCGTCGGTGAGGGCCAGGGGAGAGGTGGTGTAGGTGAGCAGGAAGGTGCACGAGATGAGCATGAGGATACGGGCCACCATGAAGAAGGCCCGCACTACGCCCTCGTAGGTCAGGGTAAAGATCCAGAAGGAGGCCAGGGCCCGCCCCGGGGTGTAGAACATATTGAGTATCGCTGTGAACACCAGCAGGAAGACCACCGGTTTCATCCCCCGGAACAGGGCGCGGAGCTTGACGGTGGACAGGACCACCACCAGGGCCAGCACCAGGAAGGCGATGAGGTAGGTCAGCCACTGATTGGCCAGGAACAGGGCCACGATGTACAGGATCAGACCAATGAGCTTGGCCCGGGGGTCCAGCCGATGGATTGGGGAACTGCCCGGGAAATACTGGCCCAGGGTGATGTCCTTCAGCGCCATTTACCGAACACCCCTTTCGCCGGAAGCAACGTTCTTCCGCTTCAGGGTTGCCAGCACCGCGTCCCGGGCCTGCTCCACGGTGTACACCGAGGCGGGCACGTCCAGCCCCATGGCCCGCAGACGGGCGAACACCCGGGTCATGGCGGGCACGCCCAGGCCCATCTCCTCCAGCTGGGCCCCATGGGCGAATACGTCGGCGGGGGCGCCTGAGTAGGGGATGGTTCCCTGAGAGATGACCACCAGGCGGCCGGCCTCCCGGGCCACCTCCTCCATGGAGTGGGACACCAGAATGATGGTGGCGTTCTTTTCCTGGTGGTAGGTGCGGATGTTTTCCAGGATCTGGGCCGCCCCGGCGGGGTCCAGCCCGGCGGTGGGCTCGTCCAGGATGAGCACCCGGGGCTCCATGGCAATCACCCCGGCAATGGCCACCCGGCGCTTCTGACCCCCGGACAGGTCGAAGGGGGACTTGTCCAGCAGCCCTTCCTCCAGGCCCACGAAGCGGGCGGCCTGGCGCACCCGGCGGTCGATCTCTCCCTCGTCCAGCCCCATGTTCTTGGGACCGAAGGAGATGTCCTTGTATACCGTCTCCTCAAAGAGCTGGTACTCCGGGTACTGAAACACCAGGCCCACCTGGAACCGGACGGCCCGGGTGCGCTCCTTACTCTCCCAGATGTCCTCCCCTTCAAAAAGAACCTGGCCGGAGGTGGGCTTGAGCAGCCCGTTCAGGTGCTGGATCAGGGTGGACTTGCCCGAGCCGGTGCGGCCAATGATGGCCAGGTACTCCCCGGCCTGGGCGGAGAAATCCACACCGCTCAGTGCCGCATGCTCAAAGGGCGTACCGGCGCTGTACAGGTGATGGAGTTGTCTTGTTTCGATGATAGGGGGCATAGGTCAGGTCCCTTCGCTTAATAGTTTTTGCAGAGCGGCGGCGCAGGACTCCACATCCAGTGCGTCCAGGGGGGCATCCACCCCGCTTTTCCGCAGCTCGTACATCAGGGCCACGCTCTCGGGCACCTCCAACCCCAGTGCCCGCAGTCCATCTACGTCCTGGAACACCTGGGCGGGGGGACCGTCCCGGACGACGCGCCCGTCGTGCATGACGACCAGCCGGTCGGCCTGGGCGGCCTCGTCCATGTGGTGGGTGATGAGAACGACGGTGATCCCCTTCTCCCGATTGAGCTGCTTGACGGTGGACAGCACCTCCCGGCGGCCCACCGGGTCCAGCATGGCGGTGGACTCATCCAGTACGATACACTCCGGCTCCATGGCCAGTACCC
>CAJLWS010000345.1 GCA_905210385.1 uncultured Eubacteriales bacterium
CCGAAGCGCTGGCCGCCGAACTGGGCCTTGCCGCCCAGAGGCTGCTGGGTCACCAGGGAATAGGGGCCGGTGGAGCGGGCGTGGATCTTATCGTCCACCAGATGGTGCAGCTTCAGGAAGTACACATAGCCCACGGTGACCTTGTTGTCGAAGCGCTCACCGGTGCGTCCGTCATACAGCCAGCTCTTGCCCTGGGGGTCCAGACCCGCCTGGGTCAGGGCCTCGGTGATGTCCTTATCGGTGGCGCCGTCGAAAATGGGGGTGGCCACCTTCCAGCCCAGGGTCTTGGCGGCGTAGCCCAGATGGACCTCCAGCACCTGGCCGATGTTCATACGGGAGGGCACGCCCAGGGGGTTCAGCACGATGTCCAGGGGGGTGCCGTCGGGCAGGAAGGGCATATCCTCCTGGGGCAGCACCCGGGAAACGACGCCCTTGTTGCCGTGGCGGCCGGCCATCTTGTCGCCGGGCTGGATCTTGCGGCGCTGGGCGATATAGACCCGGACCACCTGGTTCACGCCCGGCCCCAGCTCGTCGCCGGCCTCCCGGGTGAACACCTTGGCGTCCACGATGATGCCGCTTTCGCCGTGGGGCACCTTCAGGGAGGTATCCCGGACCTCCCGGGCCTTCTCGCCGAAGATGGCCCGCAGCAGGCGCTCCTCGGCGGTCAGATCGGTCTCGCCCTTGGGGGTGACCTTACCCACCAGGATGTCTCCGGCGTGGACCTCGGCGCCCACGCGGATGATGCCGCGCTCGTCCAGGTCCTTCAGGGCGTCCTCGCCCACGTTGGGGATATCCCGGGTGATGGTCTCGGGGCCCAGCTTGGTGTCCCGGGCCTCGGTCTCGTACTCCTCGATGTGGATGGAGGTGAACACGTCCTCCTTCACCATCCGCTCATTGAGCAGGATGGCGTCCTCGTAGTTATAGCCCTCCCAGGTCATGAAGCCCATGAGGATGTTCTTGCCCAGGGCGATCTCCCCGTCACAGGTGGACGGGCCGTCGGCCAGGGTGTCCCGGGCCTTCACCCGGTCGCCCACCGCCACGATGGGCCGCTGGTTGATGCAGGTGCCGTGGTTGGATCGCATGAACTTGGTCAGCTTGTAGTCCTTCACCTCGCCGGAGTCGTAGCGCACCACCACATGGTTGGCATCCACCTGGGTGACCACGCCGTCGCCCTCGGCCAACACCACCACCTCGGAGTCCTGGCAGTTCTTGTACTCCTGTCCGGTGGCCACGATGGGGGCCTGGGTGGTGAGCAGGGGAACCGCCTGGCGCTGCATGTTGGCGCCCATCAGGGCCCGGTTGGCGTCGTCGTTCTGCAGAAACGGAATCATAGCGGTGGCCACGGACACCATCATCTTGGGGGACACGTCCACATAGTCCACCCGCTCGGCGTCCACCTCCACGATCTCGTTGCGGTGACGGCAGGCCACCCGGCGGTTGGTGAAGCAACCGTTTTCGTCCACAGGCTCGGTGGCCTGGGCCACGTAGAACTCATCCTCCACATCGGCGGTCATATACTCCACCTGGTCGGTGACCTTGACGGCAACGCATTTTCCGTTTCCGTCCAGAATCTTCTCCGTCTTGCGGTAGGGGGTCTCGATGAAGCCATAGCGGTTCACCCGGGCATAGGAGGCCAGATAGGAGATCAGACCGATGTTAGGGCCTTCAGGGGTCTCGATGGGGCACAGGCGGCCGTAGTGGGAGTAGTGCACGTCCCGCACGTCGAAGGAGGCCCGGTCCCGGCTCAGACCACCGGGGCCCAGGGCGGACAGGCGGCGCTTGTGGGGCAGCTCGGCCCACGG
>CAJLWS010000346.1 GCA_905210385.1 uncultured Eubacteriales bacterium
CCTTATCCTTCATCTTTTTTCTTCACTTGTCCAATATGTATTGTAATCCTACATATTTCCCTCTCCCTCTTGATTTTTTACAAGGGCGTTCCGCTTCCTTCGTTGATTTTCTCCGCCTGTCACCTTGTTCCCCACTGTTTTTGATGTTATAATGCAACTATTCCAATTTTCAAAACCAAAGGAGTCTTTCCCGTGCATATCAACATTACCACTGAACAAATGTGCGCCATGGTCGCTCAGATCCTGCCCCACTCTGCGGAGCAGAACAAGAACCTGCCTGGCATAAACCTCGCTCCCCGTTTCGTCGCCTGCGATGCGGAACAGCTCCGGCTGGAACTGGCCTATGATACCAAGTCCTGGATGTCCAACCCTATGGGGGTGGTCCATGGGGGCGTCATCGCCATCCTGCTGGACAACTCTATGGGCACCCTGTGCAAATGTCTATGCCAGGGAAGCACGCCCACCATCAGCATGACCCTGAACTACCCCCGCCCGGTGCCCTTGAACGCCACCGTCCACACCCGGGCTCACATGGTGGTCTTTGGCCGCACCTCCTCCCAACTCACAGCGGAGATTTTCCTGCCTGATGAGCCCGACCGCGTCCTAGCTTACGCTACCGGCGTTTACAGCACCCGGGAACACTGTGACTTCACCCAATCCCAGTGCTGAACGTCCTCCCTGAGAAACCCCTCTCAGCTGCGCGGGCAGTCATGGCAGCTAGGCGCTTTTCTTGGGATGGGCTTTTCCCTCCCCAGGCAGATCCGCCGCTCTTTTTTCGCGCAGCAGGAGCGCCGCCCCGCTTTCTGCGCATCCTATGATCGGGGCCACCCTTTAAACCAGTGTCCCCTGTGACCTCACCAAGAGACAGGAGTGCAGCAACGTGGAACAGCATCCCATCCGGGCCGATGGAAACAGCGGCGTGCCAGTCCCGCCGCTCGGCCAACAGCTCAAGCGGGTCGTCCAGCTGAGCATCCCCGCCATTCTGGCCCAGATCAGCTCCATGGCCATGCAGTATATCGATGCGGCCATGGTAGGCAGCCTGGGGGCCAACGCCAGTGCCGCCATCGGCCTAGTATCCACTTCCACCTGGCTGATGGGTGGACTGTGCATCTCCCTGGCCACCGGCTTCTCCGTCCAGGTCGCCCAACTCATCGGGGGCGGCCGGGAAGAGGAGGCCCGGAGCGTGCTACGCCAGTCCCTGGTGTGTGCTCTGGCCATGGGGCTGCTGTTAGCCGCCGTAGGGATGTCTATCAGCGCCTGGTTGCCGGCCTGGCTGGGAGGCGAGGCAGAAATTTTATCCGATGCGTCTAGTTATTTCCTAATCTATGCCTCGGCGCTCCCGGCCGTCCAGATGCGACAGCTGGCGGGCAGCATGCTTCAGTGCAGTGGTAACATGAAGACTCCCAGCCTCCTCAACGCCCTGATGTGCCTGGAGGACGTGGTATTCAACGCCCTGCTCATCTTTCCCGGCCTCTCCCTGCCGCTGGTGGGCCTGCGCATCCCCGGCGCCGATATGGGGGTAGCAGGAGCTGCCCTGGGCACGGCGCTGGCAGAGTGGCTGACGGCGGCGCTGATGCTGCTGGCCGTCTGCCTGCGGTCTCCCCGGCTCCATCTCCAGCACCGCCCCGGGGAGGGCTGGCGTGTCACCGGAAAATGCCTGTCCGCCGCCGCCCGCATCGCAGTGCCCATGGCCTTTGAGCACACGGTTCTGTGCGGGGCACAGATCGCCTCCACCCGCATTGTGGCTCCGCTGGGCACGGTGTCCATCGCGGCCAACTCCCTGGCGGTGACAGCGGAAAGTC
>CAJLWS010000347.1 GCA_905210385.1 uncultured Eubacteriales bacterium
TGAAAAAGAAGTCCGGAGCAGCTGCTCCGGACTTCTTTTTGCTTGATCGTGCTTATTCCAGCTCCATCAGCAGCTCCTTGGCCTTGACGGGCTGGCCCTCCTTCACCCGGACGGACTTGACCGTTCCGGCGGTGCGGGCGGTGATGGCGGTCTCCATCTTCATGGCCTCGATGATGATCAGCACCTGATCCTTTTCCACATGGTCACCCTGCTTCACGCACAGCTTGGACACCATGCCGGGGATGGAGGTGCCCACCTGCAGGGGATCGGACTCGTCGGCCAGCGTGGCCTGACGGGTCTGCTCGGAGGCGTGGGGATCGCGGACGGTGACCTCGCGGCGCATGCCGTTCAGCTCGAACTGGACGTTGATGGTACCGTCGCTGTTGTGGTCGCCCAGACCCAGATACTTGATGACCAGGGTCTTGCCGTCCTCGATGTTGATCTTGTTGGTCTCGCCCAGGGCCATGCCGTTGAAGAACACATGGCTGCCCATGCGGGTGATGTAGCCGTACTCCTTCCGGTGGCGGCAGAAGTCCTCGTATACCTTGGGATACATGGCGTAGGAGATGAGATCCTTCTTCTCCGGATTCTCATGGAACTGCTCCACCTCATGCTGCAGCTGATCGAAGTCCACAGGAGGCAGCAGCTTGCCGGGACGGCAGGTGATGGGCTCCTCGCCCTTCAGGACCACCTTCTGCAGATCCTCGGGGAAGCCCCACGCGGGCTGGCCCATCATGCCCTTGAAGTAGGACACCACGGAATCGGGGAAAGCCAGGGCCTCGCCGCGCTGGACGATGTTCTCCGGCGTCAGGTCGTTCTGCACCATGAAGATGGCCAGATCGCCCACCACCTTGGAGGAGGGCGTCACCTTCACGGGGTCGCCCAGCATGTCGTTGACGGTCTTGTACATCTCCTTGACCTCCTCGAACCGGTCGCCCAGGCCCAGGGATTCCACCTGGGGACGGAGGTTGGTGTACTGACCGCCGGGGATCTCGTAGCGGTAGATGTCGGTGGTGGAGGACTTCAGGCCGTGGTCGAAGCTCTCGTACCGCAGGCGCACGTCGGACCAGTAGTTGCTCAGCTCCTGGACGCGGCGCAGGTCAAGGCCGGTGTCACGCTCGGTGCCGTGGAGGGCGGCCACCACAGCATCCAGCGAGGGCTGGCTGGTAAGGCCCGCCATAGGCGCGCAGGCCACGTCCACCACGTCCACGCCGGCCTCGGCGGCCATCAGCAGGGCGGCCACCTGGTTGCCGGTGGTATCGTGGGTGTGCAGGTGGATGGGCAGGCCCACCTCCTGCTTCAGGGTGGACACCAGCTTCTTGGCGGCGTAGGGCTTCAGCAGGCCGGACATATCCTTGATGGCCAGCATGTGGGCGCCCCGCTTCTCCAGCTCCTTGGCAAGGTCCACGTAGTATTTCAGGGTGTACTTGTCCTTGGTCTCGTCCAGAATATCGCCGGTGTAGCACATGGTGGCCTCCAGCAGCTTGTTCTGGCGGAGCACCTCCTCCATGGCCACCTCCATGCCCGGCACCCAGTTCAGGGAGTCGAACACGCGGAACACGTCGATGCCCCGCTGGGCGGCCTCCTCCACGAAGGCGCGGACAAGGTTATCGGGATAGTTGGCGTAGCCCACCAGATTGGAGCCACGCAGCAGCATCTGGAAGGGGATGTTGGGGATCTCGCGACGGAGCCAATCCAGACGTTCCCAGGGAGATTCGTTCAGGAAACGGTATGCCACGTCGAAGGTAGCGCCGCCCCACATTTCCAGGGAGAAGCAGTCTGCCAGGATC
>CAJLWS010000348.1 GCA_905210385.1 uncultured Eubacteriales bacterium
TTGGCGGAAACGAAACCAAGCGGACTTTGCGAGGACGATTGGGGGTTCTTAGGGGGCAAATCATAAGGGCGCGGCCTTCGCCCGCCGATTTGCGCCCCTAAGCGCACTCTTTGGTTCCTTTCTCTTGCGTGAGAGAAAGGAACCCCAGCGGAGCGTCGCCCCCGCCGGAGGCGGAAAAGAAACCTCGTCCGCCGAGACGAAACCCGGCAAAAGGAAAACCCGCCGCCAGGCGGGCAACCAGCGGGAAATACCCCCTCGGGGGATTTCTATAGTGGAAGAAATGAGAACAAGGAAGGAGCGGGAAGCGTATGGAACTTTCCTATGAGGGCATCGGCCAGGTGGCCGCCACCTTCGCCACCCAGGAGACCGAGGAGGCCCCCCTGGCCATCGGCCACGCCGTCACCCTGACGGCGGCGGAGACGGTGGGCCTGGGGAGCGCGGGGGGCGCTCTGTGCGGCGTCATTGCCGGGCTGGAAAAGGATCAGAAGGCCGCGGTGCAGGTGGACGGCTTTGCCACGGTGGCCTACACCGGCAGCGCCGCCCCCGCGGTGGGCTGGACCGGCCTAGCCGTGGACGGCGCCGGCGGGGTGCAGACGGCCAGCTCCGGCGGCCGGAGCTGCCTGGTGGTCCGGGTGGACACCGCAGCCAAGACCGCCGTCATCAAACTGTGAGGAGGCAGAGGGACATGGCATACCATTGCGACAACGTCAGGCTGGAGAAGGGCATGTACCACGAGGCGGGGCGCACCTTCACCCAGGTGCTGGAGAAGCTGGACCCCAGCGAACAGTACAAGGGCACCGCCCTGGAGGGGCTGGACGCCTTCCAGCGGCAGCTCAAGCGGTTCGACATCCGGGTGAAGGGGGCGGGGTCCGACCTGGTGGACAAGTTCTTCTCCACCAGCCAGTCGGCGGTGCTCTTCCCCGAGTACATCGCCCGGGCGGTGAAGGTGGGCATGGAGGAGGCCAACATCCTGCCCGAGATCACCGCCACCGAGACCCTCATCGACGGGATGGACTACCGCTCCATCACCTCCGTGCCCGAGGACGAGAAGCAGCTCCGGCGGGTGGCGGAGGGGGCGTCTATCCCCCAGACCACCGTCAAGACCCAGTCCAGCCTGGTGCAGCTGCACAAACGGGGGCGGATGCTGGTGGCCTCCTACGAGGCCATCCGGTTCCAGAAGCTGGACCTGTTCTCCGTCACCCTGCGGCAGATCGGCGCCCAGATCGGCCGGATGCACCTGGAGGACGCCATCAACGTCATCCTCAACGGTGACGGCAACAGCAACCCCGCCACGGTGGTCAACGTGAAGAGCGCCGGCACCCTGACCTACGACGACCTGCTCACCTTCTGGAACGGGTTTGAGCCCTACCAGCTCAACACCCTGCTGGTGGGCAGCGACACCATGCTCAAGCTGCTGGGCTTAAGCCAGATGCAGGACGCGGCGGCGGGGCTGACCTTCCACGGCACCGGCAAGCTCATCACCCCCCTGGGGGCCAAGGTGCTCAGAAGCTCCGCCGTCCCCGCCGGGACGATCATCGGCCTGGACAAGCACTACGCCCTGGAGATGGTCAAGGCGGGGGATGTGAGCGTGGAGTACGACAAGCTCATCGACCGGCAGCTGGAGCGGGCGGCCATCACCACCATCTCCGGCTACGCCAAGATCTTCCCCGACGCCAGCCAGGTGCTGGACGTGTAAGGGGACAAGGAGGGGAAGCCCATGGGCTTTTGGAAGCGGAAGGAGCCCCCGGCCCAGGCGGCGGGGGCGGCCAGCGCCCAGCTGCGGGACGC
>CAJLWS010000349.1 GCA_905210385.1 uncultured Eubacteriales bacterium
TGAATATCATACTCAGCCAGGGTCTCCCGCAGGAAGTCCTCCGGTAGGGTGCCGGAGTCCGGCTGCTGATGCGCCACGCCGCTGTTCCAATATTCATAGGACCGGTCGGCCAGGTAGACATCCAGGAAGAACGATGTCTCGCCAATTCCCTGGGGACCGCTGAACAAGATCCACTCGTCATAGTTGAAAATCGTATCGATATGTTTCCCATGCTTCTCCGCAAAGGCCTCCCCGAAGGCCAAGGCGCCGTCATGGTCAAAGGGCGGGGCGTAATACACCCCCACCTGGGGCGGCTCCTCCGACAGCTCACATTCCACCACCCATTCCACCGTCCCGGTGTCCGCCCGGTACTTCGGTCCGTCCATCAGGTTGCCGTAGGGCTGGGTGTAGTAAGCAATAAAGATCCCCGCCAGGGCCGCGGCGGACAGCAGGGGGAGCACCCCATAGGCGGCCATCCGCCTCGGTCTCTTCTCTGCCAGGGAGAGGCACACCATGCACAGGCAGTAGCCCAGGGCGCTGCCCAGGGTGTTGCAGAACAGGTCGTCCACGTCGGGGGAGCCGATGGCAAACAGGGACTGGACGCACTCGATGAGCAAGGACACCCCAAACCCGACGGAAATGGTGACATACCACCGGCGGAAGGGCCGGGCGACGAGGGGCAGGAGCATTCCCAGAGGGATAAACATGGCGATGTTCAGCAGGTAGAGCAGCCAGAAGTGGAGGCTGAACATATGCCACGCCTCCCAGAAGGCGGAGAACAGGTGGGTCTGCCACACATGCTGCCCGTCCTGACGGAACAGCATGGTGATGGCCAGCAGTCCGAACAGGTATCCGAGAAAGGCCGTGAAGAGAAACAGCCTCCGGCCGGGCAGGGGTTTCCCCGGGTGCAGCTTGTCGTGGAGCTTGACAATGGCAATGGCCCCCACGATCATGCACACCAGGGCGCCCCCCAGGGCGGAAAAGAACACCCGGAATACCAGCTGCAGAAAGTCGCTCATGGGCATCGTCGTTTTCCTCCTTTCGGTTCGACCGTCCGATCCTCTCCATGGAACCAGTATACCAGGTTTCCGGCGGGAATTCAGGTAGGTTTCCCTAAGGTTTCCTTAAGGCTTTCCTAAGATTGCCCGCCCCGGCGGCGGAAAAGAACCGTTGTATTTTCCCCGGGAATACGATATACTGACAGTATCTTACCAGTTTGGCTGCAGGAGGAACGACTATGAACAACATCTGGCATGACATCGACCCCAAGCGCATCACCCCCGAGGACTTCATCGCCGTAGTGGAGATTCCCAAGGGCAGCAAGAAGAAGTATGAGCTGGACAAGGAGACGGGCCTGATCATCCTGGACCGGGTGCTGTATACTTCCACCCACTACCCCGCCAACTACGGCTTCATCCCCCGCACCTACGGCGACGACGGCGACCCGCTGGACGTGCTGGTGCTCTGCTCTGAGGCGCTGGACCCCCTGACCCTGGTACGCTGCTTCCCCGTGGGCTATATCTCCATGCTGGACGGGGGCAAGCGGGATGAGAAGATCATCGCCATCCCCTTCTCCGATCCCACCTACAGCGGCTACCGCGATCTGATGGAGCTGCCCGGCCACACCTTTGACGAGATGGCCCACTTCTTTACGGTCTACAAAGCGCTGGAGGACAAGCAGGCCGTGGCCGGAGACGTGAACGACCGTCAGGCTGCCATCCGGGTCATCCAGGGGGCGATGGATCACTATGCCGAATGCTTTTTGGGCGGGGTGGCTCCAAGGGGAGACTGCAGCCGCTCGGA
>CAJLWS010000350.1 GCA_905210385.1 uncultured Eubacteriales bacterium
TGTCCACTTGTTCAGAACGATTTCGCTCACCGCCGGGGACGCCAGCGCCTGCCCCGGTAGCCCCGGTAGCCCCGGGTCTGTCCGCCCTTCCGGCGGCGGCCAAGCCGCCCGGTGAGGCGCAGAACGACCAGCACCACCAACCCGATCACCACCAGAATCACCACAAGGACGATGATGGTGAACCGGTTGGGATTCCTCAGCAGCTCCACGGGGTTCCAGCTGGCGTAGACCACCTTCCGGCCGTCGGTCCGGCCATAGGCCTCGTCCACCTCTCCCCCCATAGACTGCAGATAGGCGGCGATGGCGTACCACTCCTTCACCTCGCTGCCGTTCTGGTCGTGGACGATATAGTCCTCCAGCCGGTCCATGTCGATGGGGTCGCCGTTGGCGTCCCGGGCGGTGACAGACAGCAGGCCGAAGGAGGTGTCCTCCACCGCCCCCAGCATCTGGCCGCAGTACAGCCCGGTGACCACCCGGTAGAGCTGGCCATCCGCGATGGCCTCGGCGGCAGCGCCGGAGCGGCGCAGGGCGCTGTCTGTGACCCTGTTGAAGAGCATCCGGTTGGTGTTGTAGGAATACTCCACCCCGGAGCAGTACAGCCGGGCGGCCCCCATCAGGTCGGACACCGACGTGTCGATCTCCAGGACAGTCTTCAGGTCCGCTCCGGTGAGGTACACCGCCACCAGCGGGTAGCCGGGCACTCCGTCCGCCCCGATGCCCAGGGAGGCGGCGTTGAACACGTCGGACACGGTGACCTCCCCCTGGGGAATGGTCTCCCGGATGACCCCCGCCGCGGTGAGGGCCAGATCCACCGGCTCCCCGGTGGCCTGCTCCACCACCCATTTGTACGCGTCGGAGAAGAGGTTGCCCAAGGTGGACTCGTGGTGGGCGGCATACACCTGGTCCACGCTGTCAAAGACGTAGGCGTTGTCCGCCAGCACCTGGTCGAAGGTGAGACCGTAGGCGCTGAGGTAGTTCTCCTCCACCTCCCCCTTGGCCTCCTCGATCCACCGGGCGGTGTCCGGATCCTCCGCCACCGAGCCGTCGATGGGGATCAGCTCGTAGCTGTCTAAGGTAAGGGCGCCGTCCGCCCCTAAGGTCAGGGTGATGGAGCCCAGGTTCTTCCCATATTCCCCGCAGGAGACGATGTAGGTGTCCCCCACCTGGAGGGGCTCCGCCAAGGTGGTGTGGGTATGGCCGGAGATGATCAGGTCGATGCCGTCCACCGCCCGGGCCAGGTCATAGTCCTCTCCCCGTCCGTTTCCGTCTGTCCCCGAGTGGGACAGGCAGATCACCACCGGCTCCGCCCCGTTTTCCTCCAGGCAGGCGGCGGTGGCCTCCTCCACCACCCGCCGGGCGGTGGCGTGGATGTCATGGAGCACCATGCCGGACATGGGGGCGTACTCGGCCGAGTTCTCCCCGGTGATGCCGAAGACGGCGTACCACACGCCTCCCCGCTCCAGCAGGACATAGTCGGACACCCCGTAGTCACCGAAGGCGTCCCACACTGCCTGGGCGTCCTGGCCGTAGCCCTCCTCCCCCTCCCGGGGCGGCAGGTAGTTGGCCTCCACGATGGCGGGCAGGGGGTCGCCGCTGGCCAGGGCGGCCTGGAGCATGTCCGCCAGTCCAGAGGCCCGGTAATCGTACTCGTGGTTGCCAAAGGTGGTCACATCATAGCCCATCCGGCCCATGAGGCGCAGCTCCAGGGCGGAGGTGGAGTAGGCGGTCTGGAAGAGGCTTCCCATGGAGAAGTCCCCCCCGTCCAGCAGCAGGGCGTCGGG
>CAJLWS010000351.1 GCA_905210385.1 uncultured Eubacteriales bacterium
TTTTTCCCCCTCTCCCGACCACAAGAGGATGAGCCATTCTCTTGCCCTTAAGCCAAACCTGCGCCATTGGATAATTTGAAAGGGCAGACTGCACCAGGTTTTGGATGCGGTCTGCCCTTAGTCATGAGATTGGCTCAATGCCCCCGAGGAATCCGGGACAACGTCCCGCGTTCTACAGTCAGATCGGCGTGGAGCAGGCCGATGAGGACAACAGTCAAAGGGATCAGGGCGAATAACAACGCTTTGCCCAGGAATCGGCCACACAACACCGTGGCAGCCACACCGCCGGCTATAAAGATCCCAAGCATCAGTAGGTGAGCCCCCATCCGGTACAGCTGCTCCCGATCTCGGTGTTTGACTGCTTTGGTGAAAGCAATTCCTACCTGTCGCAGATGATTGGTGCAGAAAGTGGTGGCCATTGGGATTCCTCTAGCCTGCCGGAAGGTGTTGTACTGCATGGAACAGATAAAGTTCACGGTTACCTGAGTAATCTGGTAGGGTGCGTGCTCTGGCAGGAGGGCAAGCACCACAACCGCAATCATCTCTATCATCACAAATAGGGTATCCCAACGGATGAGATGCAGCTTCTTGATGGGCCCCGCCACAGCCTCGGACACCACTGCCCCCAAGAAGTAGGCGCTGATGGGTATGATCAGATATAGGGCCTTCCCCCACTCCTGCCCCCCCAAGGCCATGGCCAGGAGTACAAAATTGCCCGTTTGAGCGTTACAGAACACCCCGCCCCGGATAGAATAGGTAAACGCCCCCAAAAATCCGCCTACGCACATCATCAGTAAAAAGACCCAGGGCTTCTCACATTCCAAATAGATCTCCGCACCCTGGTTCGGGACGAGGACGTCTTTCTGTTTCACTGCTCCACCTCCCCCAGCAGGCCGCCATTGACTACGCCAGTGATCCGCACCTGTCTAACCTTGTTGTGAAGGTCTTTCCCTTTTCCGTGTGCCAGTACATAGCTGGGAGTATGGCCCTGCCACAGCCCGTCCCGCTCCTCCTCAAAGAGCACCGAAACTGTTTGCCCCACCATGTTTTCTAGATAGGCTTCCTTCATCTCCTCCGCAGCCTCCATGGCCCGGTGAACCCGCTCCTCCTGTACTACCTTGGGGATCTGCCCAGCCATATCCGCCGCCGGCGTGCCGGGGCGGCGGGAGTAGGGGAAGATGTGCATGGCGGAAAAACCGCACTTACGGATAAACTCCAGGGTCTGCCCGAACTCTTCCTCCGTCTCCTGGGGGAAGCCCACAATGAGGTCGGTGGTGATCCCCGGATTGGAAAAGGCGTCTCTGAGTAATTTTACAGACTCATAATACCGGGCGGAATCATATTTCCGGTTCATTCGAGCCAGGGTGGCGTCGCAGCCCGACTGGAGGGACAGGTGAAAGTGGGGGCACAGGTTGGGCAAGGCGGCGGCTCGCCGACAGAACTCAGGGGTGATGGTGCGGGGTTCTAAGGAGCCCAGGCGTATCCGCAACCCGGGCACCGCCTGGCACACCGCCTCGATCAGATCGATGAGCTCCGGCCTGCCCGGCAGGTCCCGGCCCCAGGAGGAGATCTCGATGCCAGTGATCACCAGTTCCCGGTAGCCCGCCTCCCGCAGGCCCCTGGCCTGCTCCTCTGCCGCTTCCAGGGACAGGGAGCGCACCGGTCCCCGGGCATAGGGGATGATACAGTAGGTGCAGAAGTTCACGCAGCCGTCCTCGATTTTCAGCATGGCGCGGGTGCGGCCTTCCATGCCGCCGGCAGGCAGCACCTCAAACA
>CAJLWS010000352.1 GCA_905210385.1 uncultured Eubacteriales bacterium
GGAGAGCAGCCATCGGCTGCTGTGGCAGATCTACGACCGCACCGACCTTCCCGCCGTCTTTGCCGCCCTGCCCGACGGGCGGCGGCGCAGGGCCAATCTCATGGCCCTCTACGACGAGGCCTGCCGGTTTGAGGTCGGCGGGCACCGGGGGCTGATGGCCTTCCTGCTCCACCTGACCCGGATGGCGGACAGCGGCGTGGCCGTCCCGGTGGCCGGGGAGGAGGCGGGGGGCGTGCGCATCCTGTTCATCCACAAGTCCAAGGGGCTGGAGTTCCCGGTGGTGCTGCTGTGCGGGCTGGAGCGGCAGTTCAACGAGGCCGACACCAAGGCCACCATCCTGTTCCATCCGGAGCTGGGCTTGGGGCCCAAGCGCACCGACCGCAGCCGGATGCTGCGCTACACCACCCTCGCCCGGGACGCGGTGGCCCTGCGGTTGCGGCGGCAGCTCCGGGCGGAGGAGATGCGCCTTTTATACGTGGCCATGACCCGGGCGGAGGAGAAGCTCATCCTCTTCGCCGCGGTGAATGGGCCGGGCACTTCCCTGGAGGGGCTGGCGGCCCGGGCCCAGTGCCCGCCTCCGCCCCAGCAGGTGGCCCAGGCCCGGTCCATGGCGGAGTGGGTGCTCCTGCCCGCCCTGTGCCGGCCGGACAGCGCCCCTTTGTGGGGGGGCCTGTCCGTTCCCCGGCCCGTCCAGACGGCGGATCCGGGGCCGGCGTGGGACATGAGCCTCCTGCGGGGGGCGGACTACGAGGAGCCGGCGGGCCAGGGGGCGCGGAATTCCAGCCCGGCGGCCGGGCTGGAGCTGCCTGGGGATATCGAGGCCCGCCTGGCCTGGCGCTATCCCTATGAGGGGGCTGTGGACGTGCCCTCCAAGCTCACCGCCACCCAGCTCAAGGGCCGGGAGCGGGACCGGGAGGTGGCCCAGGACGGGGTGGAGCTGCGCCCCGCCCCGCCGGAGGTGCGCCTGCGCCGCCCGGTCTTTGAGGGGCGGCGGCCCCTGACCGCGGCCCAGCGGGGCACCGCCCTGCACATGGTCATGCAGTACATCGACTACGGCCGCACCGGAAGTGAGGAGGCCATCCGGGAGGAGATCGCCCGGCTGGTGGCGGGGCAGTACCTCACCCCCCAGCAGGGCCAGGCGGTGGATCCCCGGGCGATTCTTACCTTCTTCCAATCCGGCCTGGGCCAGCGGCTGCTGGCCTCCCAGGAGCGGCAGCGGGAGCGGAAGTTCTCCATGCTGGTGCCAGCCCGGGACTACTATCCCCAGGCTGGGCTGGGGGAGACGGTACTCCTCCAGGGGGTGGTGGACTGCTGGTTCCGCGAGACGGACGGCACCGTTACCGTGGTGGACTTTAAGACCGACCGGGTGACGGAGGACACGGTGCAGGCCCGGGCGGAGAGCTACCGGCCCCAGCTGGAGGCCTATGCCCGGGCGCTGGCGTCGGCCTGCCGGTCCGGCGGAGGACGCTGTGGTTCTTCGCCCTGGGCCGGGGGGTGGAACTGTGAAAACTTTTGAAAAAAACAGTTGCATTTTATCCTGGCACGTGATAAACTATCATTTGCGTTTACAAGGCGCTTTTGCGCCCTCACATCAGTTTCACAGAAAGAGGTGAATTCCATGAAGGAAGGCATCCATCCCAACTATCAGCAGACCACGATCACCTGCGCCTGCGGCAATGTGATTGAGACTGGCTCGACCAAGAAGGACATCAAGGTGGAAGTCTGCTCCAAGTGCCACCCCTTCTACACCGGCAAGCAGAAGATGGT
>CAJLWS010000353.1 GCA_905210385.1 uncultured Eubacteriales bacterium
TGGCGGCGGGCTTGTGCGAAAAGTGCCAAGTCACGCTGGCCTATGCCATCGGGAAAGCCGAGCCGGTCATGGTGGAGGTGGATACCTTCGGCACCGGCACGGTTTGCGCCGACGATTGTCTGGCAGAGGCGGCGCGCTTCGTGTTCGGCTTAACGCCTGCGGAGATCATCGCCCAGCTTGACCTTTTAACGCCAAGATATGCACAGACAGCCGCCTATGGGCATTTCGGAAAGCCTGAATTTCCGTGGGAACGCACCGATCAGGCGAAAATCCTGCGGGCGGCTGTCATTTAACCAGAAAGGAGCAGCCCTATGCCCGGAGTAACGGAAGAACAAATCATCGCCGCCAGACGGATGACCGCCATTGAGTTTTTGCAGCGGTACCGGCCCGGAGAACTGGTCAAAACCGACAGCCGGGGGGAGTTTGAACTCCGGGAACACGACAGCTTCAAGATCAATGAAGAAACCAGCTTCTGGCATTGGAAAAGCCGGGACATCGGCGGCAAATCCGCCCTCGATTATCTCGTCAAGGTAGAAGGTATGAAGTTTGTGGACGCGGTGCTGGCCCTCTGTGAAGAAAACCCCTGCTACATCCCGCCCCCTTCCCAGCCGGAGCAGGAAAAAGAATTCGCCCTTCCCCCGGCATCGGCAAACAACCGCAGGGTGTTCGCTTACCTCCTAAAGCGCGGCATCAGCCGCAAGGTAATAGAAGCCTGCGTCCGGGCGGGGATTCTCTATGAAAGCGCGGACTACCACAACGCCGTGTTCGTGGGAAAGGATGAAGCCGGTACTGCCCGTTACGCCTTCCTGCGGGGCACCTATACCAAAGGAAAGCCCTTCAAGGCGGAGGTATCCGGCAGCGACAAACAATTCTGCTTCTGCCTCCCGCCAAAGGGAACAACCAACCGGCTGGCTGTGTACGAAGCAGCCATCGAAACCCTCGCCCATCTGACGCTGGAAGGGACTGCGGATAAATGGCGGCTGTCCCTTGGCGGGATCAGCGCCCCAAAAGAAGGAGAACAGCCACGTTCTTTTTCCTTCAAAAAGCCGCTTGCATTGGACGCTTTCCTCAAGCGGCGCCCGGAGATCGAGGAAATCGAAATCTGCACAAACAACGACTTCGCCGGGCGGTGGGCGGCTGAACACTTGGAAAAAGCCTATCAGGGCAAATACCGCATGGTGATGAACCTGCCGGAAAAAGAGAGCTACGATTACGCAGATCTGGCAAAAGAACGATATGAGAAACAGGCCACCCGCCAGAGGTCGGCCTGCTCTCGTTAGAAAGGAGATTGGAACATCGACGAAAAAGAAATCACGCTGAAACTCTACTCCCCGCTGACCGGGGATTTTTACCAAAACGACGTGGACGAATACGGCTGGAACAATGGTGTGGCTGATTATCCCACACTGTTTTCCGGCATCGATATGGCCTACTATGAGGAAAGCATTCAGGAAGCGGTAGAGCAGCGCAGCAGCGACGATGGCGGGAATTTAATGCTTTACTTTGACGAGGGAGAAAATCCCGGCGTCAAGGAAAAGGTACTGAGCGCCATCCCCTCGGTGGAAATCCGGGGCGGCGAACTCATGGGCTGCACCACCGTAAAACTGCGGGAACCTCTCACAGAAGCGGAAATGCAGGACTTGCAGGAGTACCTCAAGGGCCAGTTTTCCGATGGCTGGGGCGAGGGCTTCGAGCAGCAGGAAATCCAAACCGGAGATGGCGTGCTGTTCGTTCATTTTTGGGAAGCTCCC
>CAJLWS010000354.1 GCA_905210385.1 uncultured Eubacteriales bacterium
GCGATTCCTCGTTTTCAGTAGATGGAGTCCAGCAGGGCAATGGCCTGGGCCACGGCGTGCTCGTCACAGTGGCCCAGGATGTGGGCGCCCCACTCCTTCACCTGGGGGGCGCAGTTGGCCGGGGCGAAGGGGATGGCGGACCGGGCCAGCATGGGGATGTCGTTCTGGTTGTCCCCGATGCAGTAGACCTTTTCCGGGGAAATGTCCAGCAGCTCAGCCACCCGGGCCACCATCTGGCCCTTGTCGCTGCCCTTGTCCGTCAGCTCCAGCAGGTACCGGTTGGAAAAGATGACCTCATAGTCCTCCGGCCAGCGCTGAAGGATGTAGTCCCGCACCCGCTGGAGGTAGCCCTCGTCCTGCTCCATGATCACCTTGTTCCAGGGGGTGGGCATCTGGGAGATGGGACAGCTGAGATAGGGAACGTTCACCCGTTCCAGGTGCTTCATGGTGACCACGTTGGGGTTGTGGACGTACAGGTCCTCTCCGTGATAGGCCTCGAAGGCCAGGTCGGGAAAGTCCCGGCACAGCGCCTGAAGGCGGTCGGGAGTCCCGTTGCACAAATGGGTGCGAACCAGGTAGGTTTCCCGGGGGTAGTCATAGATGGCCGCGCCGTTGGACAGCACTACCGGAGCGTTGAACTCCAAATGCTCCCGCGCAATCTGCGGGGTGAAGGTGCGGTGGGCCCGCCCCGTGGCGATGGAGAAGCGGCCGCCGTTGGCGATGAAGTAGCGGATGGCCGCCCGGTTTTCCGGGGATACCGTGTGTTCCGTATTATATAAGGTATCGTCATAGTCGCTGAAAAAGAGCGCGCCGTCGAACTTTCCCACGGGGAAACCTCCTCATCTGTTCAGGCGGAGCGCAGATCCTCCGCCCTTAAGTACTTTTTGACCGGGCTGCGCATCAGCAGGGCAAAGATCACCAGGCACAGGATCAGGTCGATGACATTGTACCAGCCGTTGTACACCAGGGAGTAGATCCAGGGGTTGACAAAGGTCAGGCCGAACAAAGAGGTGGGGACCAGGATCTTGTACACCGTGATGCCGCTGATGAAGTGGATGATGAAGCGGCACACGGCGCCCACCACCGAGGCAGCGAAGATCTTGCCCCGAAAGAAGCCGCCAAAGCCGATCACGCCAAAGGCCACCACATAGTCCAGCAGGATGGACACCCAGCCGTAGCTCACCGCCCCCTGGACGAACACCTGGAGAATACCGAAAGCGAAGCAGCCGATCAGGCCCCAGCCGGGGCCCCAACGGGTGATAAAGATGAACAGGGGCAGCATCTCGAAGGAGATGGAGCCGCCCTGGGGCAGTTCGTTGAACTTGAACAGGCCCAGGATCAGGGCCAGGGCGATGAGGACCGCCCCCTCGCACAGGGCCTGAATAGTCCGATGGTTGTGTCTCATAGTCGTCTCTCCCTTTTAAATAAGATACCGCAGTGCAATCGGATGCAATGCGGTACATGAAAGAAACGACTCCGGCCCACCCCGGGTGCAATCACTTCCTACGCCGGCATTATCCGGATCAGGTCAAGGGACCGGGAGCTGCCGTTGGCTCCACATCTCAGCCGGAAATGCCTTCCAGCGCCCCTGTGAATATTCCATTGCGTTGCGGCGCCCCTATCTTACCGTGGAATGGAGCGGCTGTCAAGAGGATGGGAGGAACCGCGCGGATTTCCTCGTGTAGGTTTGTCAAACATATTGGACAGTGAATTCGTTCGGAGAAAGCCAACTA
>CAJLWS010000355.1 GCA_905210385.1 uncultured Eubacteriales bacterium
GACCCCCGCCGCTTTTTTCGCAGGTTTTCCCGCTTCTTCACGATTTCGTAATATTTGTCCGGTATATTATTTATGAATTATACATAACGCCACACCATATGCGGCTTTGCTGCAGACGTACAAGGAGGTATTCTATGGCCAGCAATCCCAACTACTGTAACATCACACCTGAAATCGAAGCCCTGGCGGCCCTCGCGCTGCAAAACAGCTCCATTGATCCCGAGGACTACGTCCGGTACGATGTGAAGCGGGGACTCCGGGATCTCAACGGCAAGGGCGTCCTGGCCGGCCTGACGGAGATCTCCGACATTGTGGCCAAACAGATCGTGGACGGGAAGGAGGTCCCCTGCGACGGCAAGCTGTACTACCGCGGCATCGACGTGGAGGACCTGGTGCGGGGCGCCCTGAAGGACGGCCGCTTCGGCTTTGAGGAAACCGCCTATCTGCTCCTGCTGGGCCATCTGCCCAAACGGGAAGATCTGGCTGGCTTCTGCCAGCAGCTGGCCTACTACCGTACCCTGCCCAACAACTTCGTCAAGGATATCATCCTTAAGGCCCCTAGCCACGACATCATGAACTCCCTGGCCCGCAGCGTGCTCAACCTGGCCAGCTATGACGACCGGTGCGACGACATCTCCCTGTCCAACGTTATGCGCCAGTGCGTCCAGCTCATCGCCTTGTTCCCCATGCTCAGCGTATACGGCTACCAGGCCTACCACTACCGAGAGGGCAACAGCCTGTACATCCATGCCCCCCGCCAGGACCTGTCCACCGCGGAGAATATTCTGTCCCTGCTGCGGCCTGACTCCTCCTACTCCTTCTGGGAGGCTCACGTGTTGGACATCTGCCTGATCCTCCACGCCGACCACGGCGGCGGCAACAACTCCACCTTCACCACCCACGTGGTCACCTCCTCCGCCACCGACACCTACTCCTGCATGGCCGCCGCCCTGGCCTCCCTGAAGGGTCCCCGTCACGGCGGCGCCAACATCAAGGTCATCCAAATGTTCGAGGACATGAAGCGGACGGTGAAGGACTGGAAGGATGAGGACGAGGTACGCCGCTACCTGAAAGACCTGCTGGACCGGAAAGCCTTTGACAAGGCGGGGCTGATCTACGGCATGGGCCACGCGGTCTACTCCCTGTCCGACCCCCGGGCCAACCTGCTGCGCTCCTTCGTGGAGACCCTGTCCCGGGAGAAGGGCCGGGACGAGGAGTATCAGCTCTACTCCCTGGTGGAACGGCTGGGCCCCGAGGTCATCGCCGGGGAACGGAAGATGTACAAGGGGGTGTCCGCCAACGTGGACTTCTACTCCGGCTTCGTCTACCACATGCTGGACCTGCCCCTGGAGCTGTACACCCCCATCTTCGCCATGGCCCGTATCGCCGGCTGGTCCGCCCACCGCATTGAGGAGCTGATCAACATGGGCAAGATCATCCGCCCGGCCTACAAGTACGTGGGCA
This sequence comes from uncultured Eubacteriales bacterium, assembly GCA_905210385.1. Taxonomy (GTDB): domain Bacteria; phylum Bacillota; class Clostridia; order Oscillospirales; family Oscillospiraceae; genus Enterenecus. Next base: position 1,465 of record CAJLWS010000355.1, read on the forward strand.
CCCACACCGATTATACCCCCCTGGAAGGGCGGTGAGAGCCCCATGAGAGCAGTGGTCCGCGCCCTTCTTTCCGTTCTGGGACGGGGAGAGCGGCCTGGGCAATTCCACCCTAGAGGGAGAGGGTTACGGCCAGCCCGCCCTCCTGAACGGGGCGGAGCTGGCGAAGGCCATCACCCTGCGGTTTACCAGCGACGGCTGATGGTCCCTCCCCCCGGCGGGCCATCGCCCCAAATCCCACCAAAACCCACAGCCGCCCGGCGGACTTT
>CAJLWS010000356.1 GCA_905210385.1 uncultured Eubacteriales bacterium
GCCGCCGCTGGGGGCGGCGGCCGGGGGATGCGCAAGGTATATGACCCGGACCAGCTGGAGGCCCTGTTTGAGGAGGCCCGCAGCGAGGCGCTCTCCTGCTTCGGAGACGGGGAGATGTACATCGAGAAGCTGATCCTCCGCCCCCGGCATATCGAGTTCCAGATCATAGCGGACAGCCAGGGCCATGTCATCCAGCTGGGGGAGCGGGACTGCTCCATCCAGCGGCGCAACCAGAAGCTGCTGGAGGAGTCCCCCTCCAGAGCCCTCACCCCCCAGCTGCGGGAGCAGATGGGGGCGGCCGCCGTGACCGCCGCCAGGGCCGCGGGCTACCGGAACGCAGGCACCATCGAGTTCGTGGTGGACCAGGAGGGGAACTTCTACTTCATTGAGATGAACACCCGCATCCAGGTGGAGCACCCGGTGACGGAATTGACCACCGGGCTGGACCTGGTGCGGGAGCAGATCCGGATTGCCGCCGGGCTGCCCCTGTCGGTGAGCCAGGAGGAGGTGCTCTTCCGGGGCCACGCCATGGAGTGCCGCATCAACGCCGAGGACCCGGTCAGGGGCTTCCTCCCCAGCCCGGGCAAGGTGGGCTTTCTCCACCTCCCCGGCGGCATCGGAGTCCGGGTGGACACGGGGCTGTACCCCGGCTGTGAGCTGCCTGCCTGGTACGACTCCCTCATGGCCAAGATCATCGTCTGCGCCCCCACACGGCTGGAGGCCATCCGCCGGATGCGCCGCAGCCTGGAGGAGCTGATCATCGAGGGGCCCGCTACCAACACCGACCTGCTCCACCAGATTCTCTACCACCCGGACTTTGTCCGGGGCAACTACAACACTGGATTTTTGGAGGACAACCTGGACACGCTCCTGGTCTGGAGCGGCAGCGGAGAGGGGGAAGCTGAATGAGCAGTATCCTGGCCCAGCGCCGGCAGAAGCTGCTGGCCATGAAGGCCCTGCGCTTCAGCCCCTATGTCCCCGTCCACACCCAGGAGGTGTGCCCCGGCTGCTCCAAGCCGGTGACCCGGCGGGAGCTGTCCAACCACCGGTACGTGTGCCCCCTGTGCGGCTACCACCACCCGGTGGGGGCCTACTACCGGCTGAGCCTGGTGCTGGACAAGGGCACCTTCCGGGAGTTGGACGCCAACTTAGTGTCCAACGACCCATTGGACTTCCCGGACTACAAGGCCAAATTAGAGCAGGCCAAGCGCCGCACCGGAACCGGGGAGGGGGTGGTCACCGCCCTGGGCCGCATCGGCGGCCAGAAGGTGGCCGTGGGCGTGCTGGACAGCCGCTTCCTCATGGGCAGCATGTCCGCCGCCCTGGGGGAGAAGGTCGCCCGGCTCATCGAGCTGGCGGGGAAGAACAGGCTGCCCCTCATCCTGTTCTCCGCCAGCGGCGGGGCCCGGATGCAGGAGGGGATTTTGTCTCTGATGCAGATGGCCAAGACCGCCGCCGCCCTGGAGCGTTTCTCCCAAAAGGGCGGGCTGTACATCTCGGTGTTCACCCACCCAACCACCGGCGGGGTGACCGCCAGCTTTGCTAGCTTGGGGGACATCCTGCTGGCCGAGCCCGGCGCCCTCATCGGCTTTGCCGGCCCCCGGGTCATCGAGCAGACCATCGGGGAGAAGCTGCCCGAGGGCTTCCAGCGCTCCGAGTACCTGCTGGACCACGGATTTTTGGACCAGATCGTCCCCCGGGACCAGTGGCGCCATGTGCTGGGCCAG
>CAJLWS010000357.1 GCA_905210385.1 uncultured Eubacteriales bacterium
CCTGCCGCGAGCGCAGCGGTCTTTTCTTCGATCTGCGCCTCGAGCGCGGATATTTCGGCCTCATATTCGACGATCAGGTTCGTTTTCTGGGTCACGTCGCCCTGCATGGCCTCGCTGAGGGCCTGCAGCTGGGCGATGGTGGTCTCGGAGGCGCTGCGGGCCGCCTGGATGGCGGCGGCCTGCAGGCGCAGGCGGGTCATCTCGTCCGCGGACTGCTGCTGGCGGGCGGAAATGGAGGACTGCCCCCCGTCGAGCGCCGCTTCCTGCTGCGCAAGGGCGGACTGGGCATCCGTCTGCTGCCGCAGCTGGTCCTTGAGGGTCTGGAGCTTGCCCTCTTCGCCGCCGGTGCGGGTGGTGAGGCGGGTAAACTCGGCTTCGAGATTCCGCAGGTTTTCCTCGACCGTCGCGGCCAGGAGCTGGACCTGCTTGGCTTCCTCGGTGCGGCGCAGCACATCCTCACAGTACTCGTTGGCTGCCCGGCGCACCTGCTTGGCTTTCTCCTCCGCCTGAGCAATGAGCTGGTTAGCCCTCTGGCGGGCTTGGCTCATCACCTGGGCCTCATTGACCTTCTGGCCGGCCTCCGCCTCCGCCCGTTTGCGGATCTCCTCCGCCTCCCGCTTGGCAGCGGCTACATATTCGTTACGGGAGTTCAATACTTTCCTGGCCTCCGCCAGCTCCACCGGAAACTGGGCTTTGATATCCTCAATCAGGTCCAGCGCCTTGTCCCGGTCAATGACGCACTTTTCGCTGTTCAGCCGGGTGCCCTTCGCCTCGTCAATCATGTCAAACAACATGTCCAGCAGTTCATCTACAGCCGTTGCCATCTCTCGTCACGTCCTTTCCTGAGTGCCCTTAACCTTGTCTTCCACATCCTCAATGATCTGCCGGGGCACGAAATCAGACAGATCCGCTCCATATCGGGCCATCTCCTTCACCACAGTGGAGCTGAGATAGGCATATTTGGGACTGGTATACAGGAAAATGGTATCCAGCCTGGAATACAATTTGGTGTTGAGCATGGCCATCTGGATCTCTGACTCATAGTCGGACACCGCCCGCAGCCCCTTCACCAGCACCCGGGCCTGGTTCCGGCGGGCATACTCGGCCACCAGCCCGTCCCAACAGTCCACCCGCACATTGGGGATTCCCTCTGTCACCCGGCGCAGCAGCTCCACCCGCTCCTCTGGGCAAAACAAACCGCTGGGCTTGCTGGAGTTGACGCTCACACACACGATCAGCTCGTCGAACATGACGGCCGCCCGCTTAATGATATTCAGGTGTCCCAGGGTTACCGGATCAAAGCTGCCGGGGTAAATCGCTCGTCTCATGGCCTACACGCTCCTGCGGTACAGGGTCAGCTTGATCTTCCCGTACCGGTAGTCCCTGCCCTTTTCATAGGGGGCGGGCAGCTCCGGCAGCAGGCGGTCGGCCGGAGTTTCGCACACTATTATACCATTTCCCGTCACAATGTCAATCGCCGTGATTTGTTCCAGCGCCCGCTCCAGATCGCCCGAGGCATAGGGCGGGTCCAGGAAGACCAGACCGTATTTCCCCGGGCATCCCGCCAGGAACGCGGCAAAGTCCTTCTGGTGAAAGGCCGCCCGTTCCGCCAGGCCGCAGGCGTCCACGTTGGCCCGGATGATTTTCATGGCCGCCGGAGCGCTGTCCACGAAATCGCAGAAGGCCGCCCCCCGGCTGAGCGCCTCGATGCCCAGTTGGCCGGT
>CAJLWS010000358.1 GCA_905210385.1 uncultured Eubacteriales bacterium
TAGTTGGCTTTCTCCGAACGAATTCACTGTCCAATATGTTTGACAAACCTACAGAAAAAAAAAGGCTGATTCCGCCGCGCTTTTTGTCTGTCCCGCGAGCATTTCTTCCCGACAGAACCCGTCAAAAATATGCAGTTTATACAATTTCATTCCCATGCATTCCGTCATTTTACATCAAATAACACGAATAGAAGCAATATTCATAAAAAAGTTCGCAAGAAAGAGCTTGTTATCCTCTGGAAAATCCCTATACTTTGATTAGGAAGGGAGTCAAAACCCGCAGGTTTTGAACATTCCTGCTTGCTCAACGAAATACAATAAAGGAGGTACCATGAATGAAAATGAAGAAGATTCTCAGCCTGCTCCTGGCCGGCGTGATGGTCTTGGGTCTGCTGGCCGGATGCGGCGGCGACACCACCACCAGCCAGGATCCCGGCACCGGTGAGAGCCAGGGCGACGTTACCATCCAGGTGGCCGCTCTGCTGTCCGCCTACGAGGAGTCCTACCCCGGCATGTGGCAGGAGGTGTGCGACGCCTTCACCGCCCAGACCGGCATCAAGGTGGAGCTCACCGTGGACCGCAACATTGAGGACGTCATCGGCCCGTCCATGCAGGGCGGCGACTACCCCGACGTGGTGCACCTGGCCACTGGCCGTAAGGCTGGCCTCACCGAGCAGTTCATCAACGACCAGCTGCTCACCGACCTCACCGACGTGCTGTCCATGACCATCCCCGGCGAGGATACCACCGTGGGCGACAAGATCATCGAGGGCTTCACCGACAGCTCCGCCACCAACCCCTACGGCGACGGCAAGACCTACCTGGCCCCCATGTTCTACTCCCCCTGCGGCCTGTTCTACAACGCCGGCCTGTTTGAGGAGAAGGGCTGGGAAGTGCCCACCACCTGGGATGAGATGTGGGAGCTGGGCGATGTGGCGCTGGAAGAGGGCATCTACCTCTTTACTTACCCCACCGCCGGCTACTTCGACGCCTTCCTGTACGCCCTGATGAACGTGGTGGGCGGCCCTGAGTTCTTCAACGCCGCCACCACCTATGAGGAGGGCATCTGGGACACCGCCGAGGCCGACGCCCTGTTCGAGATCCTGGACAAGCTGGCCGACTACACCAACCCCATCACCCCCGCCCAGGCCAATGACCAGGACTTCACCATGAACCAGCAGCTGGTTCTGGATAACGAGGCTCTGTTCATGCCCAACGGCACCTGGATCGTGGGCGAGATGGCCCAGGCTCCCCGGGCCGACGGCTTCGAGTGGGGCATGACCGCTCTGCCCGCTCTGGAAGAGGGCAGCATGGCTTACAGCTACACCTTCCTGGAGCAGGCCTGGATCCCCTCCGGCGCTGAGCACGTGGATGAGGCCAAGCAGTTCATCGCCTTCCTGTACAGCGACACGGCCGCCGACATCTTCGCCAAGGGCGCCGCGGTGCAGCCCATCCGCGGCATGACCGACCAGCTGGAGGGCGACAACCAGCTGTTCTACGCCATCTATGACAACGGTGCCGGCGCCGCCATGGGCTCCTTCGCCGCCTACTCCGCCATCCCCGGCGTCGATAACACCTCCGTGTTCTTCGAGCCCATCAACTCCCTGGTCTCCGGTACCCTGACCATCGAGCAGTGGAAGGCCAACATCATCTCCGCCACCGATCAGATGCGGGCCAATCTTCTGAGCTAAGCCTGCGGATCCCTGCCGCGGGA
>CAJLWS010000359.1 GCA_905210385.1 uncultured Eubacteriales bacterium
CCCGCCAAAAGGCAGTCATATAGGAAAGCCATGTCCGCATACCCTATGGCAGGGGGTGCGGACATGGCTATTTTATCGGAGCTGAGTGGGATCCTCTGGGGTGGGCCTCTGCTGATGGCCTTCCTGTTAGTGGGTGGATACTATTCCCTTCGAACAGGCTTTTTTCAAATTTTTCGATTCCCACTGTGGTGGCAAACCTCGATTGGGTCCCTGTTTCGGCGCAGGAAGAGGGAGAAAAATGGGGGAGTGACCCAGCTCCAGGCCTTGTCCACTGCTCTAGCGGCCACCATCGGCACAGGCTCTATCGCCGGGGTGGCGGCGGCGATTTTCTACGGAGGGCCAGGGGCGGTGTTCTGGATGTGGTTGTCTGCCCTGCTGGGGATGATGACCGGATGTGCGGAAAAGATTTTGGCGGTGCGACACCGGGAGAAAGGTCCCGATGGCCAGTGGCGGGGTGGTCCCATGGAGTACATCCGGAAGGGGCTGAACCTGCCGGGACTGGCCAAGCTGTACGCGCTGCTGTGTGTGGCGGAGACTCTGGCAGGAGGCAATCTGGCCCAGTCCAACTCCATTGCCACCTCACTGGCCTCCGCTGCCGGAGCGGATCGGCTGACGGTCGGGGTTGTACTGGCAGTTGTGGTATCGGTGATTCTAGTGGGAGGCATTCGTCGGGTGGGGCGACTGAGCGAGCTGCTGGTGCCCCTAATGGCCCTGCTGTTCATCGGGGGTGGAGCTGTGGTCATTGCCGCTCATGCCCAGGCTGTTCCGGATGCCCTGTCGGACATTGTCCGATACGCCTTTGCGCCTCGTGCGGCGGTTGGCGGCTACTCCATGGGGTTGGCTCTGCGCTATGGGGTGGCTCGAGGGGTATTCACCAACGAGGCGGGGCTGGGCATGTCCGCCATTGCCCATGCCTGCGCTGACACCAAAAAGCCTGCGCTGATGTGGAGGAGCCGGCAGAGCAGGGAATGTGGGGCGTCTTCGAGGTGTTCTTTGCCACCATCGTGATCTGCACTGTCACAGCCCTGGTGATTCTCACCTCAGGGGTCTATACACCGGAAGGTGCATTGAGCATGATGGAGAGCGGGCTTGTTCCAGATGGAGCCTTGGGTGCCCCCTTGACTGCGGCGGGGGTTGCCACGGTGTTTGGAAAGGCGGGGGAGTGGATTGTCTCCATCAGCCTGATCCTCTTTGCATTTACCTCCTTGCTGGGGGCGGGATACTATGGCCGCCGGGGACTGGAAACGCTGACAAGTTCCCGCTGGGCCATGGGGATATACCAACTCATTTTCCCGGCTTGCGTCATTCTGGGGGCGGTGGCCGACCTGTCGGCGGTGTGGGAACTGGTGGACCTACTCAATGGCCTGCTGGCTGTTCCCAACCTGGCCGCGCTGCTGTTGCTCTCTCCGGAGGTGCTGAGCTTGCTGGGATTGTGGATGGCCCGGCGGCGGGCGCGGCCTCAGGACAGAGAGAATGGGGGGGGGCGAAGCCGTTCCGGACAGGAGACGGGCAGGAAACCGGCGGGAGGTCCGTTGGAGAAAGGCCCAGGCGGCTGGCGGAAGGGCCAGCAGAAGGCGGGGAAAAAATAGCTTGACATTGGGGAAAAAGCTGATATAATAACATCCGTTGACCCCATCGGCCAGCCCATGCAGCGGTATCGAAGAGGTCATAACGAGCACGATTGGAAATCGTGTAGCGGCTGAAACCGCTCGAG
>CAJLWS010000360.1 GCA_905210385.1 uncultured Eubacteriales bacterium
ACCCGCCCCTCATCCGGCCCTGCGGGGCCACCTTCCCCCAAAGGGGAAGGCTTTAGGCTCTTACTTCATCTTCCCCACATACACCAGATACGAATACAAATAAATCCACGCGCTGCCGCCAAGAACGGCGGCCAGCAGCACGATCAGCGTAGCAATGTCGCCCAGCAGGCCGCCCAGGAAGGCAAGCACCAACAGGACAATGCCCATAACGACAAAGGTGTACCCGCCCATGCGCTGGGTGCGCTGCCAGTTGTGCTCGTCGTTCAGCGCCCAGGGCGTGCGGCAGCCGAAGGTGTAGTTCTGCTTGACCTGCGGCATAAAGTTGCCCATGATGATGAACAACACGCCGATGCCGCCGCAGACCAGAATACTGACGATGTTGCTGCTGTCCGGCAGCTTACCGAAAACAGCCAGGTCACTCAGCCAGCTGAACGCGGCCATCATCACGGTGAACAGCACTACGCACAGGTTCCATACCTTGCCGAACTTCTCAAAATTCTGGTGCTTGGGGTCGATTTTGCGGATGACCTCAAACATAATAAGCATTGCAAACGGAAGAGCGGCCAAAATCAAAATGGTGGACTTCGGCCCCCAGCCATTGACCTGGAGAAAATGGCCGTGGACCAGCGCGTAGCAGGCCTCCCCCAGCCGGTCCTGGGGAAGGTTCTCATGAAATGCCTGCTTCTCCGTGTAACGAGAGATCTGAACGTACCCGTCCTTCTTCCGCTCCACCACGATCCGCCGGTACGGCTCCTCCTTCCCGATGGGTTTGCTGATCACGATTTTATCCACGCCGGCCCGCGCCATCCGCTCGCAATATTCCCGAAGCTGCTCCATTTGTTCCTCCTCCGCCTCTAAAAACGGCTGCTCCCGGATGGAAAGCAGCCGTTTTCTTTTTCCAGGGAGTTCTCCCTTTCCTCACAGGTACTTGACCAGTTCCTCCACCGGCTTGCGGTCCGCGTGCAGCCGAGATGGATGGGCTCCCTCCGCCGGATAGCCCAGAGGCAGCACCGCCACGATCGCCAACCCGGCCAACTCCGGAAACGCCTCCTTCAGCTTCTCCGGCTGAAACATCCCCACATAGGTGGTGCCCAGGCCCAGGTCCGCCGCCTGCAGCATCATCTGGGTGGCAGCAATGGCTGCGTCCACCTCGCCGAACTCCTTGCCATCCCCCTCCCGCTTCCAGGATTCCTTGGGATCGTAGGCCACAATCAGCATCACCGGAGGGTGAAAGTGGGAATTCACGCAGCCATCCGCTTTTTCCAATGCCTCCGGGGTCTGAAGCACAAAGATGCGCTGGGGCTGGTTATTGTGGGCGGTGGGGGCGCTGCGCCCAGCCTCCAGAATGGCGCTAAGTGCCTCCGTCTCCACTGGACGGTCGCTAAACTTGCGCAGGGAGTACCTCTGCGCGGACAATACGGCAAAATCCATAATATAATGGCCCCTTTATTGTTATAATGATAATTTATTCTACCACATTCATCCTGTGCTGCGCAAGCCCCCACGCCAGCTCTGTACGGTCACCGCCCCAGAAAAAAGCGGAGCCGGACGCGCCTGCGTCCGGCTCCGGCCTTTCCATCACAGCCGAAATCAATCCGTTCAGTTCGCTACGTTCTCCATAAACCGCATGAGGATGGCGGCCAACTGGGCCCGAATGGCGGAGCCAGGTGGAGCGGTCTGGGTAGCAGAACCCTGG
>CAJLWS010000361.1 GCA_905210385.1 uncultured Eubacteriales bacterium
GCAGGGTCTCCCGTGCCGGCGGACCGGGCCAAGCCCTGGGGCACCTGCCACGCGGTGCTGGCTGCCCGGGACATTGTGGACGGGCCCTTCGCCGTGGTCAACGCCGACGACTACTACGGCCCTGAGGGCTTCCGGAAGATCTACGACTACCTCTCCACCCATCCCGACCAGCCGGGGTGCTACCAGTTCGCCATGGTGGGCTACCGCCTGGGTAACACCGTCACCGAGCACGGCAGCGTGGCCCGGGGGGTGTGCGAGGAGGACGACCAGGGGTATCTGCTGAAGGTCACCGAGCGCACCCAGATCGAGAAGGACGGGGACAACGCCCGCTTCACCGAGGACGGGGGGGCCACCTGGGCACCCCTGAGCGGGGACACCATCGTGTCCATGAACCTGTGGGGGTTCACCCGCTCCTTCCTGGACGAGGCCCAGACCCGTTTCCCCGCCTTCCTGGACAAGACCCTGGCGGAAAATCCCCTGAAGGGGGAGTTCTTCCTGCCCACCGTGGTCACCCAGCTGCTAAATGAGGGAAAGGCCAAGGTAAAGGTGCTGCGCAGCGCCGATAAATGGTATGGCGTCACCTACCGGGAGGACAAGCCGGTGGTGGTGGCTGCCATTGCGGACATGACCGCCCGGGGGCTCTACCCGGACAAGCTGTGGGAGGTGTGAGCCATGGGACAAGCGGAACTGCAACTCCAGGAGGCGTTGGCCGCCTTTGACTTTCAGGGCCAGGTAGTGGGGGCCGTGCGGTATGGCTCCGGCCACATCAACGACACCTTCTGCGTCCACACCCAGCCGGGGGAAGACCCCTGCCGGCGGTTCATCCTCCAGCGCATCAGCTCCGCCGCCTTCCACCACCCCGACCAGGTGATGGCCAATATTGTGGGGGTGACCTCCTACCTCACCCGGGAGATCGCCCGGACCGGAGGAGACCCGGAGCGAGAGACCCTCTCCGTCTGGCCCACCCGAGAGGGCAAGAGTTTCTACACCGACTCTGAGGGTGGCGCCTGGCGGGTGTACCCCTTCGTGGAGGGCACCCTCAGCCTCCAGTCCGCCGAGACTCCCGAGCTGTTCGCCGCCTCGGGGCGGGCCTTCGGCCGGTTCCAGCGGATGCTCAAGGCCTACCCCGCCGACACCCTGTACGAGACCATCCCCCGCTTCCACGACACGGAGAACCGCTTGGCCCTGCTGAAGGCTGCCGTGGCCGCCGACCCCATGGGCCGGGTGAAGGAGGTGGGGCCTGAGGTGGACTTTGTGATGGCCCGGGAGGGGGACTGCTCGGTGGCCCTGTCCGCCCTGCGGGAGGGCAAGCTGCCCCTGCGGGTGACCCACAATGACACCAAGCTGAACAACGTGCTCATGGACCGGAAGAGCGGCCAGGGCGTGTGCGTCATCGACCTGGACACCGTCATGCCCGGCCTGTCCATCAACGACTTCGGCGACTCCATCCGTTTTGGCGCCAACCACAGCGCCGAGGACGAGCCCGACCTGTCCAAGGTCAACTTCGACCTGCCCCTCTTTGAGGTGTACACCCGGGCCTTCCTGGAGGGCACCGGCGGCGCCCTCACCCCGGCGGAGCTGGACTACCTGCCCTGGGGGGCCAAGCTGATGACGCTGGAATGCGGCATCCGCTTCCTGACGGATTACTTGGACGGCGACCATTACTTCCATGATATCAGCCGTCCCCGGCAGA
>CAJLWS010000362.1 GCA_905210385.1 uncultured Eubacteriales bacterium
CTGGGGGAACGCCCCGTGGTGCGCAGTAGCCGGCGGTAGCCGGCCCAGACGGCCCAGGCGGGGGTCCCGGTAGCGGTGAAGCCCAGCCCGATTAGCACCAGGCACAGCCCACCAATAGCCAGGCCGAAGGGAAGATTATAGCCCCGGGCCCAGTAGAGGGCGGAATCGGGGTGATCCCCGAAGGCGGTGAGAATGGGGACGATCATCATGGCCAGCAGTCCGCAGGCGAAGCCCATGTTGTACAGGTTCATGCCGTTCTGGATCTTGTAAGTATAGGCGCCTAGGGCAGGTAGGAGAAAGCCCACCGCCACCCCGGAGAAGATGCCCAGAGGGATGCTGCCATGAATGCTGCCCAGACCCATGTAGCTGACCAGAGGGGCCAGGGAGGTGGCCAGTAGCGCCACGGACACATGCTTGGAGAAGGGCTCCTTCTGATACCGGGCGTACAGCCAAGTGCCGAAGATGATGGGCCAGATGTTGACAAAGTTCTTCCCGAACAGGGAGAAGCCCGCCATCAGCCCCACCTCCACCTGGGAAAAACCGTTGAAATGGTTGTGGGTGCCTTTGATAAGAAAGGCGGTAATAGCGGTGACGATGGCGGCGTTGACCATTGCCGCGCCTGGTCCCGCGATGTACACATAGTCCGTGATCAGCAGATCCTGCATCAGGATGATCCGGCCTAGGCCGGGCAGGATGTTCCGGGGATCGTCCAGCAGCAGGCCCAGCAGGGCCAGGCCGAGGGATAGCGCGAGGGTAGCGGGGAAGAGCTTGTCGTATCGATTGTGCAAAGGGGACCTCCTTTTTGCCTGGGGATGCTCGTGTCAACGTTCCATATTTGCTTAATCTTTTGCAGAATTATCATACCAGGGGAACAGCCGGCAGGGCAACAGGAAATTGAAGAATTCCTTTAAATAATTTGAAACGGACCGGTCAAAATTTTGGATAGGGTTCGAGGTACGGACCTGGCCGGTGCTTTCCCATGGAGGATGATGGAAGTGACAGTGAGAGGACGGTTTGCTCCCACTCCCAGCGGGCGGATGCACCTGGGAAACCTGCTGGCCGCCCTGCTGGCCTGGCTGGATGTACGCAGACAGGGCGGGGCGATGGTGTTGCGGGTGGAGGACCTGGACCCTCAGCGCACCAGCCTGGACTATGCCCGGCAGATCGTCGACGACCTGGCTTGGCTGGGGCTGGACTGGGACGAGGGTGGCGTGGAGCCGGAGTGGTGTCAGTCCCGCCGGGGGGCATACTATCAGGCCGCATTTGAAAAACTAAAGGAGATGGGGCTGGTTTACCCCTGCTACTGTTCCCGGGCCCAGCGGCTGGCGGCCAGCGCCCCTCACCGGGCTGATGGCAGCGTGGTGTACGATGGCCGGTGTGCCCGTCTCACCATCCGGGAGCGGGAGGACCTGGAGCGGGAGGGGCGCCGCCCCGCTTGGCGGGTGCGGGTGCCGGAGGAGTGGGTGGCGGTAGCCGACGGCCACCTGGGGCCCTATGCGGAGTACCTGCCCCGGGACTGCGGGGACTTCATCCTGCGCCGGTCCGACGGGGTGTGGGCTTACCAGCTGGCGGTGGTGGTGGATGACGCCCTCATGGGGATCACCCGCGTGGTGCGGGGGGCGGACCTGCTGCCCTCCGCCCCCCGGCAGGCGTGGCTGCACCGGGTACTGGGCTATGA
>CAJLWS010000363.1 GCA_905210385.1 uncultured Eubacteriales bacterium
GCACCGCTCCACAATGTCCACTGCCGTTCGGGTCAGTTCCCGGGCGGTATACACCGGGGCATCCAGGGGGCGCTGGCGGCAGATATCCTTGAAATTGGGATCGCGGATGGTTACCTGCACCGTGGTCGCCTTCAGATGGTGCCGGCGCAGGCGGGCCGCCACCTCGTCGCACAGCATGGCCAACCCCCGGTGTACCTCCTCGCGGGTGGTGAGGTTGCGGGGAAAGGTCAAGCCGTTGCCCACCGACTTGGGGGGCGTGTATTGTCCTGCCGGGGACACGGGGCTGTTCTCCAGGCCGTTGGCGTAGTTCCAAAGCTGGCCCCCCATCTTGCCCAGCAGGGCTACCAGAGCATCCCGGTCGAAGGCGGCCAGCTGGCCGATGGTGGCCACCCCATGCTGGGCCAGCACTCGCCCGGCGGCCCGCCCCACGAAGAGCAGGTCGGTAACGGGCAGGGGCCAGACAATCTGCCGGAAGTTGTCCACGGTGATCAGGGTGGTGGCATCCGGCTTCTTGTAGTCGCTGCCTAGCTTGGCGAAGATCTTGTTGAAGGACACCCCCACGGAGATGGTCAGCCCCAGCTCGGTCCGCACTGCGGCCCGGATCCGGTCGGCCAGGGCCACCGGGTCGCCGTCGAAGAGGTGGAGGGTGCCGGTGACGTCCAGCCAGCTCTCGTCGATGCCGAAGGGCTCCACCAGGTCGGTAAACCGCTCGTAGACGGCGTTGACCTTTTTGGAGTAGGTCCGGTACAGGTCATGGTGGGCGGGGAGGAGCACCAGCTCGGGACACTTCTTCCGGGCCTGCCAGATGGTCTCGGCGGTCTTCACCCCGAAGGCCTTGGCGGGCTCGTTCTTGGCCAGGATGATGCCATGGCGGCTGTCCGGATCGCCGCACACCGCCACCGGCTGGTGGCGCAGCTCCGGGTGGGAGAGCAGCTCCACCGAGGCGTAAAAGCCGTTGCAGTCACAGTGAAGAATCACCCGGTCCATGGCCCCTTCCCCCCTTTGCTCTTAGTATACCCCATGGGGAGGGGAAAGTCAAACGGGCGTTCGATGTTTGCCGGGATTTCGCCCCCAAGCCCCCGTTTCGTTTCGCCGGAGGGCGAGGTACTTTCTCTTGCACCAGGGAAAGTACCCAAAGAGCATTTTGCCGCCTGCGGCGGCAGGGGCGGCGCTCCGCTGGGGTTACTTTTCTTACGCGAGAAAAGTAACCAAAAGCGCGCCCAAAGGGGGCGTACCCCCTTGGGTATCCCCCCCGCTCAGTTGGGGTGCGCCCTTCTCTTTCCGGCGCGGGGTAAGACGACACCCTCTACTCCCTCATTCCGCTGCCGCTGGCCTGCACCAAAGCAGAACTGCCCGCTTGCCCGCGATGATCGCCTGACCTGGTGTATGACTTGGGGCGTTTCCTTCTACCGCCGAACCGGGCAGTAAGCTCCGCCCAGCACCGCATGAGGCGGCCCCTCTGGGTACATAAGGCCACCGAAAGCATACCGGCACCAGGCGGAGGCCGTCGATGGAACCGGCGCACCGTCAGAGTCGGGACGCCGGAAAGCTGTTCTGGCACTTCAACTCTGGCCCCCGTAAAAACGGGGGTTCTTAGGGGGCAAATCCTGCGTGCGAGGGGCGCCCTCTGTCCCGAAGCTAAGCCGATTTGCGCCCCTAAGTGGCTTTTT
>CAJLWS010000364.1 GCA_905210385.1 uncultured Eubacteriales bacterium
GGGGGTATGCCGCAAAGCGGGGCATCCCCCAAAAACAGCCGCCGCGGGCGGCCTGGTGGTCTGGTATAGTCTGCTCCTCCCGCTGTCCATGGCCGGTGCCGGAGGGCCGCTGGTGTGGCCCGTCCTTTTGCTGTGGATTCTCCTGCTCCGGGGCCTGTACCGGGCCAGCCGGGCCCTGGACCGAGCGGGGTACGCCATCGCCCCCGCCCCGGTGCACTTCCCTGAGCAGCGGGTGATCCTGGTCTGGCTGGGCCTCCTGCTGGCCGCTGTTCTCACCTGCCTGTTCCTCTTCCGCCGCTTCCCGGTGAATGCCTCCCCCACCCGGCTGGAGACGGGGCAGGAAACCCTCCGGGCCGAGCTGGTGGATCTGGGCTTCCCGGAGGAGGTGCTGGCCGACCTCACCGATGAAGAGGTAGCCCTGCTGGAGGGGGCGGAGGCCGTCATGGTCAAATCTGACCTTTCCCGGTGGAACACCAGGCATGAAATTGACCACATCTCCACCCACTTCATCCAGGTGGAACTGCCTGAGGACATGGTGCGTTATCTCGTCTGGTTCTCCTGGGACGAGGCCCCCAGCAGCCGCCTGCGGGAGGGGCTGGAAATCATTCCGGACTGGACCCGCGATGCCATTCTCCCGCCCGACGACCTCCAAGGCCGCCTTCTGTGGGAGGAGGACGGGCAGCTGTACCAGTCCCCCCTGTCTGGCGGCTACGGTATCCAAACCCAAAACAGCATCTTTTTCGGCACCAGCAGCCACCAATCCTTCAGCATAGACTTCTCCCTGCCCCGGCAGGGTGAGCGTATCCGGGGTTATATGACTTACCAGGCCCGTATCCAGCTCCCAGAATTGACCTACAACTACAATGCCGAGGCCCGCTATGTCCATCAGGAGAGCTGGCTGGCCTACCCCTGGTACTCCCCCCTCCAGTATCAATGGCAGAGCTGGAACAACACCGACGAGGTCTTCCCCGCCCGGCAGTTCCTCACCATGTTCACCCTCAATATGGACGAAATGGAGATGGAATGACCCTCCCTTCCCCGGCGCCCGGCCTTTCCAAAGACCGGGCGCCGATTTTTCCCGGACAGGCAAACCGGACAGCCCCCGGCGCATATCCTCTCCCGTAAGGGGGTGAGGGAGATGCTGCGCATTCTGCGCCAGCGGTGGCTGCGGGACGGGTTGGCCACCATTGCCGTGGTGGTGTCCGCCGCCGCCCTGGTGGCCGCCCCGGAGCAGGCCATGGAGGGGGCCAAGAACGGGCTGGCCCTGTGCTTCAACGTCATCGTCCCCTCCCTGTTTCCCTTCTTCGTCCTCTCCTCCCTGGTGGTAGACCTGGGGCTGGCCGCCTGGCTGGGCCGGGCGCTGGAGGGAATCATGCGCCCCCTGTTCCGGGTGAGCGGCAGCTGCTCGGCGGCGGTGGTGCTGGGCTTCATCGGCGGCTACCCGGTGGGGGCCCGCACCGCCCTGCAGCTCTACCAGCAGGGGCTGTGTTCCAAAGTGGAGGCGGAACGGCTGTTGGCCTTCTGCAACAACTCAGGGCCCGCCTTCATCTTCGGCGTGGTGGGGGCGGGGGTATTCGGAGACGGTCGGGTGGGTTTGCTGCTCTACCTCACCCACACCCTGGCCTCCCTGCTGGTGGGGCTGCTGTTCCGGTTTCACGGCGGGGG
>CAJLWS010000365.1 GCA_905210385.1 uncultured Eubacteriales bacterium
CTCTCAGTCACCTTCGGTGACAGCTCTCCCAAAGGGAGAGCCAAGTAGGGGCCGACGTCCCCGGCGGCCCGGGGCGCAAAAAGGCGGGGCACACGGGCCCCGCCCTACGGGTGTTCTATCGACAGGCGCTTCGTAGGGCCCGCTGCCCTCAGCGGGCCGGGTCAGCCCATTCAGCCTGTCAAAACGTTCGTGTCCTGGTATAGCAGAAGGAGAAATCCATCCTGGGTCCCGTCCGGAGCCAGCAGCCGCAGCTCCACATACTGAAGGTTGTCGTACCAGTCGGCGGACAGGTCAAAATGCAGGGTCCAGTACTGCTCCTGGCAGCTGCCCTTGAAGGGCGGCAGGGTCAGCTCCTGACCATCCTCGTCCACGCAGTAAAGCTGGAGGTCGTCCAGCAGCACGTCCCCGGGGTCCCGGTGGATCTCCAGCTCCACCTGGAGGACGCCGTCCTCATAGGACGCGCCCAACAGGCCCACCCGGCCTCCCTGCCAGGTATCCCAGTCCAGCCATTCCTGGGCCACCGCCGGTTCCTCAGTGGCGGGGGTGACCGGGTCGACGGGATAATCCGTGCGGCGGGCCTGGCAGCTGGAGACGATGGAGCTGACCAAGGACAGGACGATCAGCCCCGCCACCAGCACTCCCACCAGGCTCACCTGGCGGCCCGGGCCGCTGAGGCTGTTCAGCTTTTCCCGGACCTGGCGGGCCTCGTCCTCGAAGCAGACCTTCTTCTCGTGGCACTCCTTCTTCTCGAAGCACACCTTGCCCCCGCGGGGGACGGAACGGCGCTCCTGCCCCGTCAGGTGGTGCACCGTGCCGTCGGCGTCTACCCGCTCCCGCCGGGGCGGGCGGTTATACGCGCCGCAGGATGGGCAGCAGCCGTTTTTCTCGTAATCGTATATTTTCCCGCAGGCTTTGCACTGAACCATTGCCATACCGTTTTCCTCCTTATTCCCGCTCAAAGCTCACATAGCGGGTGCCCTGGAACGTCAGCCGTCCCCGGTCGCCCTCGGCCAGCATGCCGTATTCCGGTCCCGTCATCTGAAGCTCCATCCGGTCGCCGCTTTCCACCTGGAAGGTGACATAGTACCGGGAGGAGGTGGTGGACATATGGTCTCCGCTGTGGTGATGGGAAATATTCTGCCGCTTGGTCACCACCCGGGCCTCCACCGTCAGCCGGGGAGAATGGTTGTTTTTGTTCCACTGGGACAAGCCCCGGAACAGCGTTACCAGGATCATCACCGCGATCACGCCGAAGATCAGGAAAAAGACGATCTCAAACCCGCCGCCGAAGAAAAAGCTGTCCATCATGCCGCATGCCTCCCTTTCCGGGGGGAATGCCCCCGTTTATGTGGTCCTATTGTACGCCCCGCCGGGCGGAAACGCCACCAACCTCAGGTTGCGCCGGGAAAAATTTCCGGAAAGCGGCAGGAAACCTCAGGTTGCGTGGTATTTTTATCCAGTATAGCATACGCGCCGGACTCTTGGCAAGCCAAAAGCCCGGCGCGGGAGTTATTCATCGGTTTTCAGGAGGTCCCGCAGCGTCACACTGTCCAGATAGTCGCCTATGATCTGCCCCAGCCGGTTCCACACCGGCAGGGTCCGGCACTGGGCCGCCCGGTCACAGGGGTGAGCCCCCTCCTCCAGACAGGCCA
>CAJLWS010000366.1 GCA_905210385.1 uncultured Eubacteriales bacterium
CCAGCCGCTGATGCTCCCACTGGCGGGAGGCCACCGCCCCATCGTGGAACAGGAACTCCCGGGCGGCCAGCAGGGTGACCTCCTCCCCGGTGAAGGCGGTCAGATCTCCCGCCAGGCGGCGGCCCTCCTCCTCGTCGGCGCACACCAGCACCACCGGGCAGTCCAGCCGCCGGCGGATACCCGCGGTGAAGTGGGCCCGGTGCACTGGAGCCAGACCGGACACCGCCGCCGGGGAACGGCCCGCGTCCAGGGCGTCCAGCAGCTGCTGAAACTGGAGGACGCTGTCTAAGATGTGGAGCAATGCTTTCATATTGGGACCTCACAGGGAATTACAAAATATGGAAAACACGGGCGCAGACACAGCCCCGCGTCCCCGCAGGGGGTGGGGGCGCGAGGTCAGTTAAACTGGTTCATGGCCCGGTCGATGCCCTGGGACAGCAGGCACTCCACCGCTTGGGCAGCCCGGACGGCGGCATCGTCCATGATCTTTTTGTCCTCCCCCTGGAGCTTGCCCAGCACCCAGTCGGCCATGTCGTAGTCCGGGTGGGGTTTACCCCCCACCCCCACCTTCAGCCGGGGAAACTGGTCGGTGCCCAGGTGCTGGATGATGCTCTTCAGCCCGTTGTGGCCGCCGGCGGAGCCCCCCTTCCGGATGCGCAGCTTGCCCAGGGGCAGGTCCACGTCGTCGGAGATGACCAGCACGTGGTCGGGGGAAATCTTGTAGAAGCGGGCGGCCTCGCCCACCGCCTGACCGGACAGGTTCATGTAGGTGACCGGCTTCATCACCAGCACCCCCTGGCCGCCGACGGTGGCGGTGTTGGTCAGGGCGTGGAACTTCAGCCGCTGGACGGGGAAGTTCCCCCGATCGGCCAGCGCGTCGATCACCTGGAAGCCGGCGTTATGCCGGGTGTTTTCATATTGGTCGCCGGGGTTGCCCAGCCCTACTACCAGCCAGGACGCCGGCAATTTTTTCGCAAACAGCATAGAGACACCTCAGGGAAAGATGGGAAAGCAAGTGGGGCGAGAGGAGTTCTCGCCCCACTTGCCGTGGAGATCGTGTGTAAGGAACCAGGGGCGAGAGCACCTCCCGCCCCACGGACCAGGAAGATATCCCACCGTGAAAACTGGGCCGCGGACTGCTCAGTTGAAGAGCTTGGATACAGAGCGCTCCTCATAGATGCGCTCGATGGCCTCCGCGAAGATGTGGGCCACAGAGAGGTACTTGATCTTGGGACAGATCTGCTCGATGTCCTCCCGGGGGCGGATGGTGTTCAGGAAGAGCACCTCGTCCAGACAGGAGGCGTTGATCCGGTCAAAGGCGGGGCCGGAGAGCACGCCGTGAGAAGCGCAGGCGGTGACGGACTTAGCGCCGCCCAGCTCCACCAGCGCCTGATCCAATTCCTGTGCGCGCTGGTTTTGCGGTTTGCGACCCGCCTTGCTGATGCGGGGTTCGTGGTAGGGGTCGTAAGCTGGTTTGCCAGCGGCGCGCAGCGCCTGGATGGTTTGTTCTACCAAAGGCCGGTTGTTTTTCAAAAGGCTACGGTATTTATTTTGATACCGCAGCATAGCCTTGCGATCGCCCTGGCCCAGCTTCAGCGTGATACTGCGTACGCTCATCCCTTGGGCTTGC
>CAJLWS010000367.1 GCA_905210385.1 uncultured Eubacteriales bacterium
GGAGGGGAAAGGGGGGGTGGCCGGCGACGTGAACGGCCGGGCCGCCGCGGTGCGCATCATCCAGGAGGCCATCGACCACTACCAGGAGTGCTTCTGCTGAACTTCAGGAAACCTTAAAGATTTTTTCCTTTTCCCCATGCCTGATCTGTGCTACAGTATAGGCTGACGGCCCGCCTGGGCGGGCCCACCGATACAGAGGGAGGACGTGACAACTTGGCTGACTATGACGCACTCATCATCGGCGCGGGCTTCGCCGGCGCCGTCACTGCCCGCCAGCTGGCCGAGGCCGGACAGCGGGTGCTGGTCCTGGAGCGGCGGGACCACATCGGCGGCAACGCCTACGACCGGCCGGATGAGGCCGGCGTACTGATCCACCAGTACGGTCCCCACATCTTTCATACCAATGACAGGCAGGTGTACGACTACCTCTCCCGGTTCACCGCCTGGTCGGACTACCAGCACAAGGTGGTAGCCAATATCCCCGCCCCCGACGGCGGGCGGGTGGAGTATCCCGTCCCCTTCAACCTGAACTCCCTGGAAATCGCCTTCGGCCCCCAGGAGGGGGCCCGGCTGGGGGAGCGGCTCATCGCCGCCTACGGAGCGGAGAAAAAGGTGACCATCCTGGAGCTGCGGCGCAATCCCGACCCGGACATCTCCGCCCTGGCCGACTACGTCTATGAACACGTGTTCGTCCATTACACCATGAAGCAGTGGGGCACCACCCCGGAGCAGATCGACCCCAACACCACCGCCCGGGTGCCGGTCTTCCTCAGCCGGGACTGCCGGTACTTCCAGGACGCCTATCAGGGCATGCCCCTGGAGGGATACACCCGGCTCTTCGCGCGGATGCTGGACCACCCCAACATCCAGGTGCGGCTGAACGCCGATGCCTCCGGCCTGCTGGACCTGTCAGGGGATCGGTTGCTGTTTGAGGGCGCCCCCTTTGACGGCCCCGTGGTATACACCGGGGCGGTGGACGAGCTGTTCGCCTGCCGGTTCGGCCGGCTGCCCTACCGCACCCTGGACTTCCGGTTCGAGACCCATCCGGTGGACGTGTGGCAGTCCCACGGCACGGTGAACTACACCGTGGATGAGCCCTACACTCGCATCACCGAGTTTAAGTATCTCACCGGCCAGACCCTCCCCGGAGTGACCACCATCGTGAAGGAGTACTCCCGAGCCTACACCGGCACCCCGGGGGAGACCCCCTACTACGCCATCATCAACCCGGAGAACAACGCCCTGTACCAGCGGTACGCCGCCCTGACCGCCCGCCATCCCCAACTGCACCTGCTAGGCCGGCTGGCCGAATACAAATACTACAATATGGACGCCATCGTGGCCCGGGCCTTGGCCCTGGCCGATGGCCTGCTGAAATGAGGGTACCCCCATGGAAAAGCTGATTACCTTTGCCGTCCCCTGCTACAACTCCGCCGCCTATATGGACCACTGCATCGAGACCCTGCTGGCCGCCGGAGAGGAGGCGGAGATCATCCTGGTGGACGACGGCTCCACCAAGGACGACACGCCGGAAAAGTGCGACGCCTGGGCCGAGCGCTACCCCGGCATCATCCGGGTCGTCCATCAGGAGAACGGCGGCCACGGCGAGGGCGGCAAC
>CAJLWS010000368.1 GCA_905210385.1 uncultured Eubacteriales bacterium
GCCCGCCCGGCAGGGTAGAATATGGCGATATGACACTTGCGACGCGCGCCCTGCCGGGGCGCGTTTTGAATCAACGGAGGGAAGACATGTGAGAGAGATCATGCTGCTTAAGCAGGGGGAAATGGTGCTCAAGGGGCTCAACCGCCGGGGCTTTGAGGAAAAGCTCATGGGCAACGCCAAGCGCCGGCTGAGGAAGTACGGCGCCTTCAAGGTGTACACCCGGCAGTCGGCCACCTATGTGGAGCCCCAGGACGAGAGCTGCGACTTTGAAGGGGCCTGGCAGGCCATGGGTAAGCTCTTCGGGGTGGCCGGGTTGTGCCGGGCCCGGGCGTGCCCCAAGGACAAGGACGCCATTGTGGCCTGTGCCAAGGAGTACTTAGGGGACAAGCTGCGTGCAGCCAAGTCCTTTAAGGTGGAGTCCAAGCGGGCGGACAAGACCTTTCCCATGACCTCCATCCAGCTGTCCCAGTACGTGGGGGGAGAGCTCCACGATGCCTTCCCCCACCTGATTGTGGACGTCCACCATCCGGAGCTCACCGTCCACGTGGAGGTGCGGGACTACGAGGCCTTCGTCCACGCCGATGCGGAGGAGGGGGCGGGAGGCCTGCCCGTGGGCATGGGGGGCCGGGCCTTGAGCCTGTTGTCCGGGGGCATTGACTCCCCGGTGGCCTCCTGGATGATCGCCAAGCGGGGGGTCATCGTGGACATGATCCACTACTACTCCTACCCCTACACCTCCCCGGAGGCCAAGGAGAAGGTGCTGGACCTGGCCCGGCTGCTGGTGCCCTACATCGGCAAGACCTGCGTCCATGTGGTGCCCTTCACCAGGATCCAGGAGGAACTGCGCCGCTCCTGCCCGGAAGAGCTGTTTACCATTCTCATGCGCCGGTTCATGATGCGCATCGCCTGCGCCGTAGCGGAGAAAAACGGCATCCAGGCCCTGGTCACCGGGGAGTCAGTGGGCCAGGTGGCCAGCCAGACTTTGGAGGCCATGGCCTGCACCAACGCGGTGTGCACCCTGCCGGTGCTGCGCCCGGTGGTGGGTATGGACAAGGAGGAGATCGTGCGCATCGCCCGGAAGATCGGCACCTTTGAGACCTCCATCCTCCCCTATGAGGACTGCTGCACCGTCTTCACTCCCAAGCATCCCAAAACCCGGCCCCAGGTGGCCGACCTGGAGGAGGCGGAGCAGGCCCTAGACGTGGGGGCCCTGGTGGCCGAGGCGGTGGCCGGTATTGAGCGGGTCATGCTGGAGCTGTGAGGGACCCGGACTGACGAGACGAAAGAGAACTGCCCCGATGCCGCGCGGCATCGGGGCAGTTTTTTGACTGGAGGAATGCAGAAGCTACTCCAGCAGCTCCGCCACCACGGCCTGAACGTAGTCCAGGTCCTCAAAGCTGGTATCCGCGCCGATGGAGAAGAGCAGCGCCCCGTCCTGGTTCTGACAGAAAACCCGGCGGCGGGCCAGGGCCTGAACCGCCCGGTCGGCGTCCACCCCGGTGATCCGAGCGGTTACCAGGCCGTCCTGAAGGATGTCCACCGGGGCGATCCCTTCTTCTGTGTACTCCCGCAGACGGGCGGCCAGGGGGCCGGTGAGGCGACGGCC
>CAJLWS010000369.1 GCA_905210385.1 uncultured Eubacteriales bacterium
CCACCGTCACTAGGAACACCACGCAGGCCGCCGCGGCGGCGATCTTCCATTTCCGCTTCATAAGTACGCTCCTCCGTTATCCTTTATCCCGCGCTCCCGCCCCAGCCGTGCCGGGGCGGGAGCGCCGTCTATATCAGTCGTTCCGGGTTGAGCCCAAAGCTGACGGCGATGGCGTTGTCCACCCGCCGCATCACCTGCTCATCTACCCGGCCCATATGTTCCCGCAGCCGCTTTTTGTCCAGGGTGCGGATCTGCTCCAGCAGGACGATGGAGTCCTTGGGCAGTCCGTAGCTGTGGGCCGCCAGGCTGATGTGGGTGGGCAGGCGGGCCTTTCCCGTCTGGGAGGTGATCGCAGCGGCGATCACCGTGGGGCTGTGCTTGTTGCCGGTGTCGTTCTGAACGATGAGGACAGGGCGCACGCCCCCCTGCTCACTGCCCACCACCGGACTAAGGTCGGCGTAAAAAATGTCGCCGCGCTTGACACTGCTGTTGTCCACAGGATTTCACACTCCGCCGGATATAGTGCCCGATCCCCTTTATGTAGACCGGGTACTATCATTCTCCCACGGGGCGGAGGATTTTATACCGGTATGGGAAAAACCTCCGCAACTCACCGTCAAGAGTCGCTCCGCCCTCTGGGGCGGCTTGACGGGCTCCCAACCATCCTATGTCACAGGTACACCCGGGGTACCCGGGCAGATACGGCGCACAGCAGCTCGTACTGGATGGTGCCGGCCAGCTCGGCGCTCTCCTCCACGGGCAGGTGCGGCCCGAAGATCTCCGCCTCGTCGCCAGCCTTCACCTGGTCCCCATCCTCCAGGGCCACCATGCACATATCCATGCAGACCCGGCCGATGATGGGCCGGCGCTTGCCATCCAGCCATACGCTTCCCCGGCCAGACAGCACCCGGTGCAGACCGTCGGCATAGCCGATGGGCAGCACCGCCACCCGGCCCCCATTGCGGCCCACCCGCTGGGTGCAGCCGTAGCTCACCGGGGTCTCCCCCGGCAGGTCCCGGACGGCGGCCACCCGGCTCTTCAGGGTCATGGCAGGGCGCAGGTCCAGCTCATCCAGCCCGGCGCAGGAGGGGTCAGGGGCATGGCCGTACAGGGCCACCCCGGGGCGAACCATGTCCAAGTGTGTACAGGGATAGTTTAACACAGCCCCGCTGGCGGCGCAATGGCGGATTTCAAATTTCCGGCCGTAAGTTTCCTCCAGCTCTGCCAGGGTGTCCAAAAACCGGGTGAACTGGAGCATGGTGTATGCCTCGTCCCCGTCGGCGTTGGCGAAGTGGGTGAAGATCCCCTCCGCCTCCAGATTGGGCAGGGCGCACAGCCCCTCCACCTCCCGGGCGGCGGCGGCTGGGTCGTGGTCCAAAAGGCCCAGGCGGCTCATCCCTGTGTCCACCTTCACGTGGATCTTCGCCCGCCTGCCCTGCACCCCTGCCGCCTGAGACAGGGCCTGGGCCAGCCCGGGGGTGAACACCGTCTGGGTCACGTCGTAGTCCACCACCAGCCCGGCCAGCTCCTCCGGGGTGGCGCCCAGGATCAGGATAGGCATGCGGATG
>CAJLWS010000370.1 GCA_905210385.1 uncultured Eubacteriales bacterium
AATGGCTGCCACAAGAAAGGTGAGCAGACCATACTTGACGATGGCGTGCATATCGCCCTTTTCAATGCCCAGGTCAATGATAAAGGCCATGATGGTGGGCAGCAGCACATCCATCACGGCTTCCAGGGCTGCAAAGAGCGGTGTCAGGACTGCGGCGCGTTTGTACTCGCCCAGATGTGACACGAGCTTTTTGATCATCTGAGTTACCTCCTGTTAATTTTATTTGTTTGGTACAAAACAATTCTATACAAAACAGATTTAATGTCAAGATGTTTGCAAAACTTTCGGAAATTGTTCATAATTAACATTTTCACAAACATCTTTTCGGCGTTTTGACAAGAGTCGAACACTCTTGCGTTATACTTGGGCGGGCCAACCGGGAGCTTTCCACGCAAATGCAAAGCAAAATAATTCTTCCGCTGAATATGGCCAGAGCGCATGCGGCGGCCATTTCAAATGGTTTACTTCAGCGCGTCCCGCAGCTTGTTCAGCAGCCGGAGCAGCTCGGCGTTTTCCTCTTCCGTCAGCAGATTGGCCACATAGTCGTCCGTCTGGTGGAAGGAGAGGATGGTGTTTTCATGGAAGCGGACGCCCTCTTCCGTCAGCACCAGCTGTTTCAGCCGGGCGTCCTGCGGCACGCTCTGGCGCTGGATGTAGCCCTTGCGCTCCATCAGCTGCAGGATGTTGGTCACGGTGGAGCGGGTAATGGAAAACTCCCGCTCAATGTCCCGCTGGAACACCTGCTCCTCCCGGTGCCGGTAAAGATACTCGATGATCCAGCCGTGCATCGGGGTGGCCTGCTCCACACCGTTGGCGCGGGCAAACTGGTTGATCTTGCGGAAGATCAGGTTGTCCACCCGGCGGATCTGGGCCGGGATGACCTGCGGCCCCTCCCAGGGCGGATCCCCGTGGTCTCTGCATTCGTTCTGTTTTTCGTCACACATACGATCGGTTCCTTCTGAATTGTTTTTTGCTCAAACTGTTTTCTATAAAACTGTTCGATATGGGACTATTGTAATCCCACTGTCCCTGTTTGTCAAGGGCAGCAAAAAAGACTTCTCCCAAAGGAGAAGCCTTTCCGATCTCTGTGTCACTGATTTTCTTCCACCCATTCCCGCATGCGGTCCGGGCGGTTGGTCACCAGGCAGTCCGGCCCCAGCGGAAGCAGGCTGCGCACGGCATCCTCGGTGTCCACGGTCCACAGGGCCACCTTGACCCCCATGGCCTGGAGCTTTGGGATAAAGTCCGGGTTGCTGTAGGCGGTGTGGTATTCGCAGCTGACGTACTCCGGCGCAAAGTCCAGGCTTTTGACATAGGCCACCGGGTTGTGCTGGTCGGCCAGATGCTTTGCCACCGCCTGCAGGCTCTCCCCGGGGAAGTTTGCCCGCAGCATGCTCACCTTGTCGTTCACCCAGCGGGTCATCCAGCCGTTTTCCTCATCCGGGTCCATGCCCGCATCCACCGGCAGGGCGGCCAGCTCTTCGTCCAGCGCCGCTTCCTCATCCTCCATGCCGTTCACCAGGCCAAGGTCCTTCCAGATGACCGGCGGCGG
>CAJLWS010000371.1 GCA_905210385.1 uncultured Eubacteriales bacterium
AACTGGATAATGTTAAACAGGCCTTCCTTTACCCGGTCGGTAGTGGGCCGGGTGTCCAGCCCGGGCAACTCCTTCAGCCGCTTGCCCCGGGCGCTTCCTGTGATGACCCGCATATTTCTCTCTCCTCACTCTATCAGGGTTTTCCAGCACTCCGCGTGATATGCCTCAAAGCACAGGGCGACCTGCTCCCGGGTGTTCTTCTCCTCCGCCAGCTCCGGCAGAGTGTCCAGGGGAAACCAACCGCTGGCCGTGGTCTCGATATTCTCCCGGAAGCCGCCTCCCAGCAGGGAGCAAAGCACGAAGATCTTGCACACCTTATAGGCGTAGGCCGGCCGATTGTGGCGCTCCCGGTCCTGGATGGCGATGACCAGCTCGGCCCGCACGTCCACTCCGGCCTCCTCCTTGGCCTCCTTCACCACGTTCTCCCCCACCGAGCAGGTCACATCCACCCATCCCCCCGGCAGGGACCAGCGGCCGTCCCGCTCCCGCACCAGCAGGATGCTCTCCCCCTGGAAGATGGCCGCCCGGGTGTCCAGCTTGGGGGTCTGGTAGCCCGTCTCCCCGCAGAACAGGTCCTTCACCTTCTCCAGGGGCAGGCCGCTCCGGCAGGCCAGCATCTCGGCGGCGATCTCCCGCACCCGGGTAAACCGCTCCAGGTCAAAGGGATCCTTACTGTAATGCAGTCCGGCCTGGGCCAGGGCCTGCAGCTCCACCGCCCAGTCCAGCCAGGGCGCGCGCGTTCCTTCCATGCTCAGACTTCCTCCCTTACAGCTCGTACCGGTACATCCGGGTCATCGCGGTTCCATCTTCCTCCGGTACCATGCAGAGAAACGCCCAGCCATACCGCTCATAAAAGGCGTCGTGATCCGTGACCAGGTAGAGGTTTTTCAGGCCCTTCTCCCGGAACTCACGGCAGACAAAGTCCAGCATCCTCCCGGCAATGCCCTGACTGCGGTACGCCTCCTCTACATAGACAGCACATACATTGGGCGTCAGGTCAGGCCGCTGATGAAAGTCCCGCTCAATCACTCCCAGACCGGCAATCACACGCTCCTCTTCCATCAGAACATACCATTGAGGCACAGGCCCCCGGCGCTCCACGCAGGCTCTCATGCTCTCCAGATAGGCCGTCTCCGGTATGCCCCATTTCTCATGGAACCATCTTGCCGCCTTTTCGATCAGCTCCGGGTGCTCCTGAATTCGAATCATGTTCCCTGCCCCTTGTGAAATAATCGTACACCGCCTGGGCGGTGTTCCTGGGCACCACCTGGGCCAGAGCCTCCACCGGAGCCTCCCGCACCGCCCGCACGCTCTTGAAGTGCTTGAGCAGCGCCGCCTTTCTCGTCGGACCCACCCCGGGGATGCCATCCAGGGCGGACCCCTTCAGGTGCCCCGCCTGCTGCTGCCGGTGGAACTCGATGGCAAAGCGGTGGGTCTCCTCCTGAATGCGGCCCACCAGGGCGAAGATGGCCTGGTTCTGCTGAATACCGATCTCCCGGCCGTCCGCCGCCTCCAGGGCCCGGGTGCGGTGCCGGTCGTCCTTCACCATG
>CAJLWS010000372.1 GCA_905210385.1 uncultured Eubacteriales bacterium
CTGCTGGCCGGGCTGTGGGAGTCCCCCAACGAGCCGGCGGGGGTAGACCCCCTGGCGGCGTGGGGAGTCGAACCCCTGTCCATTGGCTACGCCGGGCAGGGGAAGCACATCTTCACCCACGTGGAGTGGCGCCTCACCTTTCAGAAGGTGGAGGCGGCGGGGGAAGCCCTGCCGGAGGGCTGGGTGTGGGCGGACCTGGAGGCGTGGCGGGGCCGCTACGCCATCCCCAACGCCTTTCAAAGTGGAGAAATGGCCGTGGAGGAGCGGCTGAAAACAGGACACAGAGGGAGAGAGTGAGAGATGGCAAAGCTGTATTTCCGCTACGGGGTGATGGGGTCCAGCAAGTCGGCCAACGCCCTGATGGTGCGCTACAACTATGAGGAGCGGGGCCAGCGGGCCCTGATGGTCAAACCGGTGATCGACCAGCGGGAGGGGGAGCGCATTGTCAACTCCCGCATCGGCCTGCGCTACCCCTGCATCTGGTTTGAGGAGCTGGAGCGGATGAGCCGGGAGGAGATCCAGTCCTACCAGTGCGTCATCGTGGACGAGTCCCAGTTTCTCAGCCGGGAGCAGGTGAGGTACCTCACCGACATCGTGGACGACATGAACGTGCCGGTGATCTGCTACGGCCTGCGGGCCGACTTCAAGGGGGCCCTGTTCCCCGGCTCCCAGGCCCTGCTGGCCTGGGCCGACGTGATCGAGGAGGTCAAGACCATCTGCTGGTGCGGCAAGAAGGCCACCTGCAACGCCCGCTTTGACGAGCGGGGGGTGGTGCTCAAGGAGGGGGCCCAGGTGGTGCTGGGTGCTAACGACTGCTACATCGGCCTGTGCCGCAAGCACTGGAAGGCGGGGGACCTGGGTCCTGACGGGCCGGAGCGGGGGGCATGATCTGCACCCTGTGCCCCCGGCGGTGCGCCGCCCTGCGGGACGCGTCCCACGGGGAGGGCTGGTGCCGCCTGCCCGAGGGGCTGCGGGTGGCCCGGGCCGCCCTCCACCACTGGGAGGAGCCCTGCATCTCGGGAAGCCGGGGGGCGGGCACCGTGTTCTTCTCCGGGTGCACCTTAGGCTGCGTGTTCTGCCAGAACGGCTTCATCAGCCACGGAAACTTCGGCAAGGCGGTGAGTGAGACAGAACTGCGGACGATGTTTCAGCATCTGGCCGACCAGGGGGCCCACAACCTCGAACTGGTTACCCCCACCCAGTACAGCCACATCCTGGCCCGGGTGCTGGAGCGCCCCGTCCCCGGAAACCTCCCCGTGGTGTGGAACAGCGGAGGGTATGAGCGGGCGGACACCCTCCGGGCCCTGGAGGGCAAGGTGGACGTGTACCTGCCCGACTTGAAGTATGTCACCCCGGAGCTGGCAAAGCGGTACTCCGGGGCAGCCGACTACCCCCAGGCGGCAACTTCCGCCATTCTGGAGATGTTCCGCCAGCGGGGGCCGGTCCGCCTGGAGGACGGCCTGCTCAAAAGCGGGGTGCTCATCCGCCACCTGATCCTCCCCGGCCGGGTGAATGAGGCCAAACGGGTGATGGACTGGGTGGCGGA
>CAJLWS010000373.1 GCA_905210385.1 uncultured Eubacteriales bacterium
TGCGGGAGCACCGGCTCTATCAGGCGGACTGGCTGCTGCGGTTTTACGGCTTTCAGGCCAGTGAGCTGCTGGATGAGGCCCACCCGGACTTTAATCCGCAGCTTGACCCCAAGTGCAGTTGGGCCGTCTCCCATCTGGAGCACTTTCCGGTGGAGATCATGCGGGCCGACTATGAGACGCTGCTGCGGGTGCCGGGCATCGGCCCCACCAGCGCCAGGCGGATCGTCTCCGCCCGCCGCACCGCCCATCTGCGGTTCGAGGATCTGAAGAAGCTGGGCGTGGTGGTCAAGCGTGCCCAGTTTTTCCTGGTGTGCGACGGCCATGCCGCGCCGGGTCTGCGGTTCTCCCCCGAGTCCATCGTGCGGCAGCTGGAGGCCGTGGAGCGGGGCCTGCTGCCCTCCGGTGAGATGCAGCAGCTCTCCCTGTTCGACGCGGTGGGGTGATGGCCGTGGCATGGAGAGATGTGGTCTTTCAATACGACGGCACCTTTGACGGTTTTCTGTGCTGCGTGTTTGAAAGCTATGTACATAAAGAATTCCCCATCGCCTTTTCCGGCGATGAGGAATGTTGGTCGCTGTATGAGGTGCGCTATGTGGTGACGGAGCGGGCGCACGCCCAGCGGGTCTATCAGAGCATCCTGCGGCGCTCGAAGGCCGCCGCCGACGTGGTGCGGCGGGGCTTTCTCACCTGCCTTCCCGAGAAGGAAAGCCATCTCTACGCGCTGATCCGGAAGTTCTATGACGAGGGGACTGATTTCCTCCGCAACACCGCCGATCCGGTGTACTATCCCGTGGCCAAGGCCCTGCGGCACATGAGCGGTGAGCTGGAAAAGCTGCGGGGCTTCGTGCGTTTTTCGGACTATAACGGTGTTTTAGGGTCGGAAATCGAGCCCAAAAACCGGGTTTTGCCCCTGCTGCGGCGGCACTTCTGCGACCGCTACGCCAACGAGGCCTTCTTCCTCTACGACCGCACCCACAGGGAGCTGCTGGTCTACGCGAAGGGTCACTCCCGCATCCTGCCCATGGACAGCCTGCAGCTTGCGCTGCCCGGCGATGAGGAGGTGTCGTTCCGGCGGCTGTGGAAGCGGTTTTATGAGACCATCGCCATCAAGGAGCGCTATAACCCCCGGTGCCAGAACACCTTCATGCCCAAGCGCTATCGCGGCACCATGACGGAGTTCCTGCCGGACGACTACGAGGCCCGGCAGCAGGGCCTCAATCCGCCAGCAGCTTCCGGAGCTTTTCCAGGCCCCGGTGCTCCAGACGGGAGATCTGCACCTGGGATACCCCTACGATCCGGGCCGTCTGCTCCTGGGTCAGGCATTTGAAAAACCGCAGCAGAATGGTCATCCGCTCCTTTTCCGGCAGGGTGTCGATGGCCTCCCGCAGGGCGATGCTCTCCACCAGGCGCTCTTCCTCCGCCTCGGTGCCCAGGGTGGATTCCAGCGTCAGCCCCTCCGCCGTCTCCTGCTGGAGCGATTCCGGCGCCACGGTGGCCAGGTCGATGCTGGCGATCTCCTCCACCGTGATGCCGGTGGCCTCCG
>CAJLWS010000374.1 GCA_905210385.1 uncultured Eubacteriales bacterium
CCCCTGCCGCTGGCTGACGGCGTCGTATCGCCCCAGCACTGCCCCCAGTTGCTCCAGCAGCAGCCGGTCCACCGGCTCCAGAACCAGCCCGCTGGCCTCCTCGGCCTGAAGCCATACCTGGCGAAAAGTGCGGCCATTCAAGTGGCTGGCCCCCTGTGCGCACAGGTGAAAAAACCGCGCAGCTCGCTCTCCGCAGCCCAGGGCCGCCCGCTCCAGTAACTCGGGCAAAGATGCCATCCGCCAACCCAGTTCTCGTTCCATTACCTCCAGACCGGCCACTAGTTCCCGAAGGTCCCGCACCCGTCCCTCCAGATGCCGGACTGCGCCGAAGCCCAGAGCTGAAGATCCCCCTGCCAGCAGCACCGCACCGATGAGCCGAATCATGACAACGCCTCCATCCTGGCGATTCGCGTTGTCCCCCGGCGCTCCATCACCACTACCCGACGAAACACTCCGCAGTCCAACAGAGCCCGGTACACCGGCCTGCGTCGCAGGTCGGTAACGCTGCCACCGTGGGCGGTGGCCAATAGGGCAACGCCGCACCCAGCCGCCTCCTCTACCGCCCTCACATCTGCCGGGTCGGTGATCTCATCGGCAGCCAGTACCTGGGGGTTCATCCCCCTTAAAAGAATGGACAGTCCTTGTGCCTTCCGGCAGCCGTCCAAAATGTCGGTGTGCCGCCCTACATCAAACTGAGGCACACCCTGCCACAGGGCAGCCACCTCCCCTCGCTCATCCGCCAGTCCCACCCGTAGTGGCGGCCCGTCCACTCCGCTGGACAGGCGGCGCACCAGCTCCCGCAGCAGGGTGGTCTTTCCTGTTCCCGGCGGTGCCAGGATCAGAGTGCTGGGGAATTCCTTCTCCTGGCGTAGCTGTCTCAGGATTTCCCCTGCCTGTCCCACCACGGGACAGGCAATCCGCACCGTCAAGGAGGTCAAATACCGCAAAGTGGTAATCTCCTCCCCCTGACGGACCACTGTACCGCAAAGTCCCATGCGATGTCCCCCCTGGAGGGTGACATAACCATTACGCACCTGTTCCAGCACTGTGTGGGCGGAAGCTTGGCTGGCGTTTTCCAACACCGCGTGAAGATCCTCCGCTGTCACTCCTGGGCTATTTGTCTCCCGCTCAATCCCACTCAGGTTTACCGTCATGGGAAAACCCAGCCGTAGCCGCAACTCCTCTATCCCGGCCAGTTCACCCTGAGGCATTTCCCATAGGGCACGGATGAATCCATCCGGAAGCGTACGGGCTGCCTGCTCCAGGGCCCGTATTCTCCGTGACAGAAGCGTTTTCCTATCCTGTACCACATCTTCCATGGCAGTCTCCTCCGGCCCTTCGGCCTATGTACAAGGTTGGTTCGGGACCAGTCTGCAGCTGGCAGTTCCGCCTGGCCTGTCCCCATGATGTCACCATTCTATGAGGGCGTGTCCCGGAATATTCCGGCTTGTCCGAGATCCGGTTGGAAATGCCTTGCGGGAACGATTTTTGCCCTCTCTTGGCAGCAAAAGGCCCTCCCAGCTGGGCCGGGAGG
>CAJLWS010000375.1 GCA_905210385.1 uncultured Eubacteriales bacterium
CGTAGATCTCCGCCCGCCTGGCCGCCTCCACGATCTCCGCCTCGCTGGCGTCCGGCCGGCCGTAACGGATGTTGTCCAGGATGGTGCCGGCAAAGAGGAACACATCCTGCTGGACGATGCCGATGTTCTGCCGCAGGGAGTGCTGGGTGACGCTGCGCACGTCCATGCCGTCCACCAGGATGCGGCCCCCTGTGACGTCATAGAACCGGGGGATGAGCTGGCACAGGGTGGACTTGCCGCCCCCGGAGGGGCCCACCACCGCCACCGTCTCCCCCTTGGGGATGTGGATGTTGATGTGGCTGAGCACCGTCTCCCCAGTGTGATAGGCGAAGGATACGTCCTCGATGCGGATATCCCCTTTGGCGGTGCCCATGACAGCAGCGTCCGGGGCGTCCTTCACCTCGGGCTCCACCCGCATGAGCTCCACAAACCGCTTGAAGCCCGCCATGCCGTTGAGGAATTGCTCCACAAAGGCGGCCAGTTTGCGTACCGGGGTGAGGAAGGTGGAGATATACAGCGAGAAGGTCACCAGGTCCACCAGGTCCATCTCCCCGCGCATGATGAAGAAGCCGCCGGCGGCGATGGTGAGCACGTTCATCACCGGCAGGGCAAACTCCAGCCCCGCCATATAGCCCGCCATAGCCTGGTAATAGCCCCGCTTGGCCCCCTTGAACTGATCGTTGGAGGCCCGAAACTTTTCTCCCTCTGCCTCCTCGTTGGCGAAGGCCTTGGCGGTGCGCATGCCGGAGATGGCCGATTCCAGCTGGCCATTGATGCCTGCCATGTTCTGCTTGACCTGGAGAGAGGCGCCCACCATCTTCCGCCGTTGAAAGATGGTGAAGAGCACGAAGATGGGCACCACAGCGAAGACAATGAGGGCCAGCTTCCACTGGATGGTGCACATCAGGGCGAAGGCGCCCCCTAAGGTGACCACCGAGATGAACAGGTCCTCCGGTCCATGATGGGCAAGCTCTGTGATCTCGAACAGGTCGTTGGTGGCCCGGCTCATGAGCTGGCCGGTGCGGTTCTTATCATAGAAGGAGAAGGACAGGTCCTGCATGTGGGCGAACAGGTCCCGGCGGATGTCCGCCTCGATGCGCACCCCCATCATGTGGCCCCAGTAGGTGACTACGTACTGCATCCCGGCCCGCAGAGCATAAGCTGCCAACAGGATGGCCATGACGCCGAAAAAGGCACCGAACAGGTTCTGGGGGAGCAACTCGTTCAGAGCCATCCGGGAGGCGTAGGGAAAGGCCAAGTCCACCAGGGAGATGCCAAGGGCGCAGCACATGTCCAGCAGGAACAGCCGTAGGTGGGGCTTATAATAGGAGAGGAAGATGGAGATGTGGCTGCGTTGAAATCTTCCTTGATTCATGGCAGAAAACTCCTTTTCACGGTCTTTGCAGATTGAATTTATAGTATACCCTGCCGATCCGGGCTTGTCAATCGGGCCCGGGAGCATTATAATAGGTGCCTGTGTAGGATTACAATACATATTGGACAAGTGAAGAAAAAAGATGAAGGATAAGGC
>CAJLWS010000376.1 GCA_905210385.1 uncultured Eubacteriales bacterium
ACGCCCCTGTGACCAAGGTGTCGCTGGAGGATCTGTTCAGCCAGATCCAGGCCGGCGAGATGAAGGAACTGAACCTCATCGTCAAGGCAGACGTCCAGGGCTCTGCTGAGGCGGTGAAGGCCAGCCTGGAGAAGCTGTCCAACGAGGAGGTCCGGGTGCGGGTCATCCACTGCGCCGTGGGCGCCATCAACGAGTCCGACGTGATGCTGGCCACCACCTCCGCCATCATCGTGGGCT
This sequence comes from uncultured Eubacteriales bacterium, assembly GCA_905210385.1. Taxonomy (GTDB): domain Bacteria; phylum Bacillota; class Clostridia; order Oscillospirales; family Oscillospiraceae; genus Enterenecus. The sequence continues at coordinate 238 of CAJLWS010000376.1, forward strand.
TCAACGTCCGGCCGGACAAGAATGCCGCCGAGTCCGCGGCCCGCAACAAGGTGGACATGCGGATGTACCGGGTGATCTACGACGCCATCAACGAGATCGAGGCGGCCATGAAGGGTATGCTCTCTCCCAAGTTTAAGGAGGTACCCTTGGGCGAGGCCGAGGTGCGCCAGGTGTACAAGATCACCGGGGTGGGCATGGTGGCCGGCTGCTACGTCACCGAGGGCAAGATGGTGCGCAACGCCCAGATCCGGCTGGTCCGGGACGGCATCGTCATCCACGAGGGCGTCATGAGCTCCCTGCAGCGCTTCAAAGACAGCGTGAAGGAGGTCGCCCGGGGCTACGAGTGCGGCATCACCATTGAGAAGTACCAGGACATCAAGGAGGGCGACGTCATCGAGGCCTTCCAGATGGAGCAGATTGAGGTCTGAGCCCGATTGGGGCCCCATCGCAGATGGGGCGCCGCGGAAGCGGCGAAGGCGGGGGGAATTCACTTTCCCCCGCCGCAGATGAAATCAGCTTGGGGGCCCCCGCTGCGGCTTGCCGCAGTGGGGAGGCCCAGCGGGCGGCCCTGGCGGCGAAGGGGGCCACGCCCCAAAAAGAGAGCCCCGCGCAGTTTCCGCCCGCGGGCGGGCGGGAAACGATGGAGACCCATGTGTTGGTGATGTCGGCCACCCCCATCCCCAGAACCCTGGCCCTGATCATCTACGGGGACCTGGACGTGTCCGTCATGGACGAGCTGCCCCCCGGCCGCGCCCCCGTGGCCACCTACGTGGTGGGGGAGGACAAGCGGCAGCGGCTGTACGGCTTTGTCCGCCGCCAGGTGAAGGAGGGCCGGCAGGTGTACATCATCTGTCCGGCGGTGGACGAAGGGGAGGCTGGCCCTCAGTGGGGGCAGGAGGACAGTCCCGCCATGGACCGGAAGGCGGTGACCACCTACGCCAGGGATCTCCAGGAGAGGGTATTCCCCGATCTGCGGGTGGGCTTTGTCCACGGCAGGCTGAAAGGGAAAGAAAAAGAAGAGGTCATGGCCGCCTTTGCCAACCGGGAGCTGGATGTGCTGGTGTCCACCACCGTAGTGGAGGTGGGTGTGGACGTACCCAACGCCTCCCTGATCGTGATCGAAAACGCCGAGCGGTTCGGTCTGAGCCAGCTCCATCAGCTCCGGGGCCGGGTGGGCCGGGGCAGATACCAGAGCTACTGCGTGCTGGTGACCTCCAGTCACAGCGACACTGCCCGGGAGCGGCTGCGGGCCCTGTGCGCCACCAACGACGGCTTCCGGGGTGCAGAGGAGGAC
>CAJLWS010000377.1 GCA_905210385.1 uncultured Eubacteriales bacterium
TAGCAGGCTGGGCCGAAGGGCCCGTTGTTTTGCGAAGGGGATGGGCTTATCTGGTTTGTACGCCGGAAGCGTTGCGCTTTTGCAGGTAGCGGACGATGCAGGACAGGGTAAAATTCACGAGAAAATACAGCAGCATGGCAAAACCGAACAGGAGGAACACGTCGGGGGCGGTGATCTGCCGGCCAACCACATTGTAGAAAATGCTCATCAGGTTCTTGGTGCGGAAGAGCAGCTCGGCCACCGCTACCTGGGCCATGAAAGAGGTGTCCTTCACCACGGTGATGATCTGGCTGAGCATGGTGGGTACGATACGCCGGAAGCACTGGGGCAGGATGATGTACCACAGGGTGCCGGCCATGGTGAAGCCCTGGGAGTGGGCGGCCTCAAACTGGCCCTTGGGGATGGCGTTCAGCCCGCCCCGGACGATCTCCGCCATCATGGCCGAGGTGAACAGCACGTAGGCCATAGTGCAGCGGGCCCAGTCGCTGGGCAGCGGGGCGGCAATGAAGCACACCATTACCCACAGCAGGTTAGGGGTGTTGCGGAACCACTCGATGTAGGCCCCGGCGATTTTCCGCAGCGGCCTGGGAGCGTAGGAGCGGATGAGGCCCAGGATGGTACCGAACAGGATGGACAGCACGATGGCGATGGCGGCCACCCGCAGGGTGATGGCGAACCCCCGGAGGAGATAGAGAAGGATGGTCGGGGTGAACAGGGAGGACAGATACTCGATCATGCCGCCGCCTCCTTTCCGGTGGGACGGGCGGACAGCTGGCTGTCCTGCCGCTTGAGCCTCTCTTCGTACCGGCGGGCCCAGGTGGACAGGGGGAAGCACAGGCAGAAATAGAGCACCCCGCTGATGAGGTAGGCAGGGCCGTAGCTGGCGCTGCCGTTAGTGGCCCAGTTATTGGCCACATACATCAGGTCGCCCCCGGCGATCATGGCCAGCACCGAGGTGTTCTTGATCAGATTGACGCACTGGTTGACCAGCGGGGGCAGAATGATCTTCACCGTCTGGGGCAGGATGATGAGCAGCATGGTCTGCAGGTAGGTGAAGCCCTGGGAATAGGCGGCCTCAAACTGGCCCTGGGGGATGGACTGGATGCCCGCCCGGACCACCTCGGAGATATAGGCCCCGGTATAGACGCCTACGCACAGTACGCCGCAGGTGAAGGAGGGCAGAGAGACCCCTGCGTAGGGCAGGGCGAAAAACACGAAGAACAGCTGGATCATCAGCGGCGTGTTCTGGAAGAACTCCACATAGACCCGGGCGACGGCCCGGGGCAGCCGGTGATGGGAGGTGGACATGAGCCCGAAGATCACCCCCAGCACCAGGGCCAGGATCAGCGCCAGCACCGACGCTTCCAGGGTGGTGAGGAAGGCCCGCAGCAGGGCGGGCCACTCCTGGAACAGGTTCTGCCACCGCCAAGGGGTGAGGATTTGTTCAATCATAGAAGAAGAGCCTCCTTTGCCGGGGAGTGGTACTCCGTCAGGGGCGCCCCGGCGCCCCGGCGCCCGCGGCGCCGGGAC
>CAJLWS010000378.1 GCA_905210385.1 uncultured Eubacteriales bacterium
CCGCCGGTGACCTTCCACACCAGCCAGCTGTCCACCGTACCGAACAGGATTTCCCCCCGCTCCGCCCGCGCCCGGGCACCCTCCACGTGGTCCAGCATCCACTTGATCTTGGTGGCGGAGAAGTAGGCGTCGGGCACCAGGCCGGTGGTCTCTTTGATGTGGTCCCCGTAGCCGTCGGCCAGCAGCTGATCCACGATGCCCGCCGTCCGGCGGCACTGCCACACGATGGCGTTGCAGATGGGCCTGCCCGTCTCCCTGTCCCACAGGATGGTGGTCTCCCGCTGGTTGGTGATGCCGATGCCGGCAATGTCTGCCGGGTCGATGCCAGACTGGGCGATGACTTCCATCATCACAGAGTACTGCGAGGACCAGATCTCCATGGCATCGTGCTCCACCCAGCCCTCCTGAGGATAGATCTGGGTAAACTCCCGCTGGCTGATGCCCAAAATGTTCTGCTCCCGATCAAAGAGGATCACTCTGGAACTGGTGGTCCCCTGGTCTAGCGCAAGGATGTAGCTGCCCATAGCTGTGTCTCCTTTCCCTCGATTGCCTGTGTCACAGGTTCCGCGTGGCTACCACGTTGGCCCCGGTGTCGCACACATTTTCCAGCACCACCTGGCCCGTCCGCACCGGCGCGGCCAGCTCTACCCCATCCAGCGCCCGCATCACCGAAAGGATCATCTCCTTCGGCACCGCCCGGTCGGTCTTCACCGGGCAGCGGGGGTAGCGCCCACCCATGCACCGCACCGTGGACGTCACCACCCGGGTGGGGTGGGTCAGCTCTATCTTACCATACTCCGCCCCCCGAGGGCAACCGTTGCCTGTGACGGCGTAGTCGTGCTCCTCATCCACATGGAGGTGGCACCCCTTGGGACATACGATGCAGATCAGTTCCTTCATGGCCGCTCCACCTCCCGAATGGATACCGTCAGTTCTTCTTCTGCCTTGCTGAGCAGCGTGCGGGGCAAGGAGATGTTCTCCATCTCGCCTGGGGCCAGGTGCTCCCGTTTGAACTTCGCGATCTGGACTTCTCCGGACGTCACCACGATCTCGCTGTCCCCGCACACCCGGTTGACCCGGAAGAAGAGCTGGCACAGCCTCTCCACCCGCTCAGGGCGGATGCGCTGGGGCACGGTGTAGGTCACGCCGTCCCCATTTTTCACATGGAGCAGGGGTTCCCCTGGGCTCTCCTCCCTGTCCAGTACATACCGGGCGGCGGCGGCGCCGGCCCGCTGGCTCTCCGCTGTGACGAAGTCCACCAGGTCATGGACGTGGCACACATTGCCGCAGGCAAATACGCCGGGGATGGAGGTCTCCATGTTCTCGTACACCACCGCGCCGCTGGTCCGCCGGTCCATCTCGATCCCCGCCTGCCGGGTGAGCTCATTTTCCGGAATGAGCCCCACGCTCAAAAGCAGCGTATCGCAGGGGATGGTCCGTTCTGTTCCCGGGATGGGCTTTTTGGTCTTATCATCCACCTCGGCGATGGTCACTGCTTCTACGCGCTGGTCGCCGTGTATTTTCACGGCC
>CAJLWS010000379.1 GCA_905210385.1 uncultured Eubacteriales bacterium
ACGAGCCTATGGCCCGTCACACCACCTTCAAGGTGGGCGGCCCCGCCACCCTGATGGCCCTGCCGGGGACGGAGGAGGAACTGCTGGTTACGGTCCGGACCGCCCTGGAGGAGGGGATCACCCCCCTGTTTGTGGGAAACGGCTCCAACCTGCTGGTGGATGACGCCGGACTGGACGCGTTGGTCGTCAAGACCGCTCCCCGGGTGAGCCGGGTGGAGGTTCGGGAGAATACCCTGCGCGCCGGGGCTGGGATCTCCCTGGCTCAGCTGGCGTCGGCGGCAGCTGACCATGGGCTGACCGGCTTAGAGTTCGCCCACGGCATCCCCGGCAGCCTAGGGGGCGCGGTGGTGATGAACGCGGGAGCCTATGGAGGCGAGCTGTGTCAGGTGATCTCCCAGGTACGGGCCCTGGACAGCCGGGGCCAGGTCCGCGAGCTGGCAGGAGATGCGTGCGATTTCTCCTATCGCCATTCCCGGTTCTCCGCCGGGGGCTGGCTGATCCTGTCCGCCACGGTGGAGCTGGCCTCTGGGGACCCGGCGGCTATCCGGGGACGGATGGAGGAGCTGATGGCCAGGCGCAAGGCCAAGCAGCCCCTGGAGTACCCCAGTGCCGGATCTACCTTCAAGCGGCCGGAGGGGCACTTTGCCGCCGCCCTCATCGAGGGGTGCGGCCTGAAGGGGCTGACGGTGGGGGGCGCCCAGGTGTCGGAGAAGCACGCGGGCTTTGTCATCAACATCGGCTCGGCCACCTGTCGGGATATCCTGGACCTGATGGACCAGGTGCGGGAGCGGGTGTTCCGAGAGACTGGGGTGGAACTGGAGCCGGAAGTGAAGTATGTGAGATAGGAGGAGTGGCAGGAATGGAATTTCTGATCGTGTCCGGACTGTCCGGGGCGGGCAAGTCCACGGTGATGTCCGTGCTGGAGGACAGTGGCTTTTTCTGCGGGGACAATCTGCCGCCGCTGCTTATCCCAAAGTTCGCCGAGCTGTGTCTGGCGGGAACCGGCACCTATGAGCGGGTGGCCATGGCCTGCGATATCCGGGGCGGGGAGAACTTTGACGGCCTGTTTGAGGCGCTGGATAGCCTGAAAGAGATGCAGTTTGAGTACAGGATCCTCTTTGTGGAGGCGGACACCAAAACCATCATCAAGCGGTACCAGGAGACCCGGCGTAGCCATCCCCTGATGGCAGCGGACGGGGTCAACCTGGTGCAGGCGGTAGAGCGGGAGCGCAAGGCGATGGAGGCGGTGAGACAGCGGGCGGACTACGTCATCGACACCACCTCTTTGTCCACCAAGAAGCTGCGGGATCAGGTGCTGGAGACCTGCCTGCCGGACCGGGATACCGCTTATGAGGTGACCATTGATGGCAAGAGCAAGATCATCCAGACACATGGCTACCCGATGATCACAGCATGGTATAATGCAGATACAGAAGGCACTTATACATATGATGTAGAGAAGGCCAAAGAACTCCTTACAGAAGCAGGATATGGTGATGGTTTTGATCTTGAGATCACGGTTCCAAGTAA
>CAJLWS010000380.1 GCA_905210385.1 uncultured Eubacteriales bacterium
GGCGGTCTTGGAGTCCAGATCCACCACGGCAGTGACGCCGGGCAGGTCGTTGAGGGCACGGGTCACATGCTTGACGCAGTTCTGGCACATCATGCCTTCCACAATGACTTTCTTTTCCATAGGTTTTTCTTCTCCTTTCAGAATGGGGGCGGCGCAGCCGCCGGATTCACAGGTTGACTGGGGAATGACACAGCCGCTGTCCTCCCCCTCGCAGGGGCAAGGGGACTGGATGCTGGGTTTGAAGAACCGCAGCCGCAGGGCGTTGGTCACCACGCACACCGAGGACAGGCTCATGGCCGCGGCGGCGAACATGGGGGAGAGCTGGAGGTGGAACAGGGGGTAGAACACCCCGGCGGCGATGGGGATGCAGATGATGTTGTAGAAGAAGGCCCAGAACAGGTTCTGCTTGATGTTGCGGATGGTGGCCCGGGACAGCTCCACCGCCGTCACCGCGTCCATCAGGTCGCTCTTCATCAGCACGATGTCCGCCGACTCGATGGCAACGTCGATGCCCGCGCCAATGGCGATGCCCACATCCGCCCGGGCCAGGGCGGGGGCGTCGTTGATGCCGTCGCCTACCATGGCCACCTTCTCCCCCTGGGCCTGGAGGGCAGCCCCCTGCCGCTCCTTGTCAGCGGGGAGCACCTCGGCGATGACCTGGGTGAGGCCCAGCTCTTTGCCGATGGCGTCGGCGGTGCGCTGGTTGTCCCCGGTGAGCATGACCACCTTGAGACCCAGCTTCTGGAAGCCCTCAATGGCCGCCCGGCTGGTGGGCTTCACCGTGTCGGCCACGGCGATGATGCCAATGGGGCTGCCGTCCTGGACAAAGAATAGGGGGGTCTTGCCCTGCTGGGCCAGCTGGTCGGCGATCATCTTGTCCTGGCCCAGGTCCACCCCGGCGCCGGACAGCATGGCGGCGTTGCCCGCCAGATACTTCGCGCCCTGGATCTTCCCCTGAACACCTTTGCCGTGGACGGCCTGGAAGTTCGTCACGGGAGTCAGGGGGATGTTCCGGCGCTGGGCCTCCTCCACGATGGCGGCGCCCAGAGGGTGCTCCGAGGGTTTCTCCAGGCTGGCGGCCACGCACAGCAGCTCCTCCGCCGTGGTGTCACCCAGGGGGTGCAGGTCAGTGACTCTGGGCTTGCCCTGGGTGACGGTGCCCGTCTTGTCCAGCACCACGGTGGTGATGGAGCGCAGGGTCTCCAGCCCCTCGGCGGACTTGATGAGGATGCCGTACTCCGCCCCCTTCCCGGTGCCCACCATGATGGCCACGGGGGTGGCCAGTCCCAGGGCGCAGGGACAGGAGATGACCAGTACCGCCACGGCGGAGGTGAGGGCCTGCTCCGCGCTGTGGCCGGTGGCCAGCCAGACGACGGCGGTGACCAGGGCGATGGCCATGACCACGGGGACGAACACACCGGCCACCTTGTCCGCCAGCTTGGCGATGGGGGCCTTGGAGGAGGCGGCCTCATCCACCAGCCGGATCATCTGGGCCAGGGTGGTGTCCTCGCCCACACGG